>NZ_RZSB01000685.1:0-3241 GCF_004023285.1 Mesorhizobium sp. M2A.F.Ca.ET.067.02.1.1 | reverse complement strand
CGGCTGTGCCGGCGCGTTCAGCTTGGTGACGTTGTCCTCTTCCCGCTTGGCTGCTGCGCTCATGCCGCTGCCCCTTCCCTGCTCTTGATCTTTTCGAGGGACGATGCCTCGCCGTCCGTCAGGTTCTGCACGATCGTGTCCAACACCCGGATCAGGATGCGTCGATCTTCAGGCGAAACGCCGGTCAGCGACTCCTCATAGACCTCGCCGGCAAGGCTTTTGACATCTGCATAGGCAGCGCTCGCCTTCTCGGTCGGGAAGATCATGCGCACGCGCCGATCGGTGGCGTCCTGGCGGCGCTCGATCCAGCCGCCTTCCTCCATGCGGTCGACGAGGCGCGAGACGCTGATCGGTTCGATTTCGAGAAGTTCGGCCAGCCGCGCCTGCGTGATGCCTTCTTCCTTGGCGACGCGCACCATCAGCCGCCATTGCGCGGAGGAAAGCCCCAACCCGCTGGCGCGCGCCTCGAAGCGCTTGCGCATCAGGCGCTGCACGTCGTGGATCAAAAATCCCAATCTGTCGATGCCATCCGAAACCATGAGCGATACATATAATAAGCGTGCTTATTATTCAAGGGGAAGCATTGCGCCAGAAGCCGGCAAGTCGTCATGGCAGGCATTTGGTGCATTCATGGTTAGCGGTTCTTGAACGGCTACCCGGGCCAAAGCTGCGGCTTGCGGCGATGCATTCACAGCGCGGCGTCAACCGTCTGAAAATTCACTGTGTTTTCTGTCACACGCTAGCGCCTCCATGCTTGCTCATGGTAAAGCTTCAGCGGTGGATCGGGGGATCACGCAATGCCGACGCTTTATGCGCTGAAGCCGGCCTTCCAGGATAGGTTGCGGCCGCTTGTCGGCCGGCTGGCGGCCATGGGGGTGACAGCCAACGGCATCACCCTGCTTGCAGCCGGCCTCTCAATTGCGGCCGGTCTGGCGATCGCGGCGGCGCCCGGTTCGCGCCTGCTTCTCCTACTCATCCCCCTAGCGCTGTTCGCGCGCATGGCGCTCAACGCCATGGACGGCATGCTGGCGCGGGAGCATGGCCAGGCCTCTACCCTGGGCATGTATCTGAACGAAATATGCGACGTTGTCTCCGACCTGGCGCTCATCCTGCCCTTCGCGGCCTTTCCGCAGTTCGGCGTCTGGGGTGTCGTCGCCTTCGCCATGGCGGCCATGCTCGCAGAATTCGCTGGCGTGCTCGGCATCCCCGCAGGCATCGGACGCAACTATGCCGGCCCGTTCGGCAAGAGCGACCGGGCGCTTGGGCTCGGCGTGGTCGCGGCCTTGTGCGCCTTCGGGCTGTGGCCCGCGACCATCGCGCCGTTTGTGTTTCCGGCCATGGCTACGCTGTCGCTGCTGACCGCCATAAACCGGATACGTGCCGGTCTTACTGGCAACACCGGCTAAGCATCGAGGCTCGCCATGCCGGACGAGGGGAACAGCATGCTTCACGAAGAGATCGCCGCCGCGCCGGCGGAAAGCCTTACGCGGCAGGCGCAGGAACGCAGCTTCCACAGCCATGACGGCACGGAGATTTTCTACCGTTTCTGGCCGGCCGCATCTGCCGAGGCCAAAGGCGCGGTCGTGCTTTTCCATCGCGGCCACGAGCATGGCGGCCGCATGGCGCATCTGGTCGATGAATTGCGAATGCCGCATTACGCCTTCTATGCCTGGGATGCGCGTGGCAATGGCCGCTCCGCCGGCGAGCGCGGCTATGCGCCGTCCTTCGCGGCGCTGGTGCGCGATATCGACTGTTTCATGCGCGAGATCGCCGCCAAGGACGGCTTTGGCGCACAGGACATGGCGCTCATCGCGCAATCCTTCGGCGCGGTGCTCGCCGCCGCCTGGATGCATGACTATGCGCCGAAACTGCGCGCCATGGTGCTTGCCTCGCCGGCATTCTCGGTCAAGCTCTATGTGCCCTTCGCCAAGGAAGGCATCGCGCTATGGCAGAGGATCAACGGGCGCTTCTTCGTCAATTCCTATGTCAAGGCGAGCCTGCTCACCCATGACCCGGTGCGCATCGCCTCCTTCGAGAACGATCCGCTGATCACGCGTCCGATCGCTTCCAATATCCTGGTCGAGCTCTACCAGCATGCGGCGCGCATCGTCTCCGACGCCCGCGCCATCACCGTGCCGACGCAGCTTCTTTTGTCCGGCAGCGATTGGGTGGTGCGGCACGGCCCGCAGCACGATTTCTTCGTCAATCTCGGCAGCCGCGTGAAGGAGCGGCATGTGCTGCCGGGCTTCTTCCACGATACGCTCGGCGAGCGCGACCGCGCCAAGGCGCTCGACCTGATCCGGCCGTTCATCGAAGGGCAATTTGCTTCGCCGGCCGAAGCCATCGACCTGAAGCAGGCGGACATCGCCGGCTACACGCGCGACGAGGCCGACAGGCTCGCCTCGCCGCTGGATCTTCTGTCGCCCAGGGGCCTCTATTGGGCCATGAGCCGCGCCTTCATCCGCATCGGCAGCTGGTTCTCGCGCGGCATGAAGATCGGCGTCGGCACCGGTTTCGATTCCGGCTCGACGCTGGACTATGTCTACGAGAACGAGGCGCGTGGCCTCGGGCCAATCGGCCGCATGGTCGACAGGACTTTTCTCGACGCCATCGGCTGGCGCGGCATCCGCCAGCGCAAGCTCAACCTCGAGGAGCTGATCGGTTCGGCGCTGGCAACGCTGAAGGCGGCCGGACGTCCAGGCCACATAATCGACATAGCCGCCGGGCACGGCCGCTACGTGCTCGACGCCGTCGGCAAGAGCGCCGAGCAGCCGGCCAGCGTGCGGCTGCAGGACTATTCCGACATCAATGTCGAACTCGGCCGCAAGCTGATCGCCGATCGGCAATTGCCGGCCGGCGTCTCGTTCCGGCGCGCCGACGCCTTTGACGACGCCGGGTTGGCCGCGCTGAACCCGGCGCCGGATCTTGCCATCGTCTCCGGCCTTTACGAGCTCTTCTCGGATAATGCGTTGATCGCCCGCCCGCTCGGCGGCTTAGCCCAGGCGATGCAGCCGGGCAGCTTGCTGATCTACACCAACCAGCCCTGGCACCCGCAGCTCGAGATGATCGCCCGCAGCCTGACTTCGCATCGCGGCGGCCAGGCCTGGGTCATGCGGCGGCGCACGCAAGCCGAGATGGACCAGCTGGTCGAAGCCGCCGGCTTCGAGAAGCTCGACCAGCGCATCGACCAATGGGGTATCTTCACCGTCTCGCTGGCAAGGCGGGTTTAGGACCCGCCACG
>NZ_RZSB01000684.1:0-3250 GCF_004023285.1 Mesorhizobium sp. M2A.F.Ca.ET.067.02.1.1 | reverse complement strand
CTCCAGCGGTGTGGACGCCCCGGCTGCGGTGATTTTGGAGACAGTTCAGGGCGAAGGCGGCCTGAATGTCGCGGGCACGGAGTGGCTGCAAAAGGTGGCGGCCATCGCGCGCAGACACGGAGCTCTGCTGATCGTCGATGACATTCAGGCGGGCGTTGGCCGGACCGATGCATTCTTCAGCTTTGAAGCATCTGGGCTCCGTCCAGACATCGTCACAATGGCCAAATCGATATCGGGCTATGGTTTGCCTATGGCTGTTGTCCTCATTAATCGACTACTAGATGTTTGGCAGCCGGGAGAGCACACGGGCACATTCCGCGGCAACTGCCATGCTTTCGTCACGGCCCGGGCAGCCCTGGAGCACTTCTGGCGAACGGACAGTTTGGCAGCTTCCGTCAAGGAGAAAGGCAACCTGCTGAAGAGTCGCCTCGAGCAGATCGCGCGGAAGTATGACCCAAGTCGAGCATCAGCGAAGGGTCGGGGTATGATGCGGGGCATCGATCTGAAGTCCGGCGAGATTGCCAGTCGGGTCGTTAGGACCGCCTTTCAGACGGGCCTCATCGTCGAGGCCGCCGGTCCCAAAGACGAGGTCGTGAAATGCCTGCCGCCCCTTGTCATCGGGGAGAATCAACTGAGCCAAGGCCTCGACATCCTCGAGGGCGCTATCGACAGCGTGATCGGCAGCACGGTGAACAAGGCTGCGTGAGAGGTGAATCACGATCGTCAGGATTTCAATGAGGAGAAACTGACAGCCCGACGAGCTGGGGAAGCGTGCGGTTGCTTCTCAAGAACGATGGGACGTACATATCACAGGATCTATCCCGACGCCCGGCTCAAGATGCATTATCGGAACCACCTTGAGGCGGTCTACTGGATCTCAGGAACGGGCTCTATCGAGGCTTGCCAAGCGCATGAGGTCCATGTCGTGCGACCGGGCATCATTTAGGTGTTCGATAAATTGACGCCGACCTGCTGTGTGCCGAGACCGAATTGGTGTGGCCTACGTCTTTGTACCTCCGTTGGGGGGCCGCGAGGTGCATGATGAGACCGGCGCGTATCCTCTAGACTCTGAGGCGATCCGATGTCGCCACAGAGAAAGTTAGTGAGCGTCGACATTAAGAGTATTCGGCTCCTTCGCCTCTCCGCCGTCGCTCGTCATGTTCGAGGCCGTGGCTTCCCCTGCGCTATGCCATCCGCAGAGCAGGCGCAGGTTGGCAGCGCTGCGAGCTACGTCAGAAGGAGAAGAGCGTTTGGACGTGAGCGCATGCAAGACCTATTGACGGCGCGCTGGTGCCGCGCGGGTTGTCAACTAACCAAACCGACCTCGCCGAAAGGGATTTTGAGGTGAATCTCCTGCCTAACCGCGAGCCTAGCGCCCACACTGTCGAGAAGATCGGAGGCACGTCGATCTCCAACACCGCTGCCGTACTCAAGAACGTCCTAATTGGAGGACGCAAGGGCAGCGCACTCTACAACCGAATATTCGTCGTATCCGCTTACAGTGGAATGACCGATCTGCTCCTCGAGCACAAGAAAACAGGCAAGCCCGGCGCCTATGCGCGTTTTGCGGGCGACAGATCAACATCGGCTTTGGTCGAAGCGATCGCAGAGGTGCATCGTGAGATGACGAGGATCAATGCGGAAATCTTCGGCCGCTCGCCGGAAAGGCGCGTCGCCGATGATTTTGTTCGCGACCGCATCGAAGGAGTGCGCGGCTGCCTGTTGGACCTGCAGCGGCTTTGCTCAAATGGCCCCTTCAGGCTCGAAGAGCACTTGAATACCGTGCGCGAGGTTCTCGCCGCGCAGGGCGAAGCCCACAGTTCCCACAACACGGCACTGCTCCTCAGAACGCTTGGCGTGGAGGCGATCTTCGTTGACATGACGGGCTGGCGTGACGAAACTGAAATAAGCCTTGACGAGCGAATCGAGACGGCGCTATCCGCGATCGACCTCAGCAAGCAGCTGCCGATTATCACGGGCTACGGCCGATGCCGAGCTGGCCTAGTGCAGCTCTATGGCCGTGGCTACACCGAGTTTACATTCGCCCGGATCGCCGTACGCACAGGCGCCAAGGAGGCAATAATCCACAAGGAGTACCATCTTTCGACAGCCGACCCTAAGATTGTCGGCATTGAACGGGTCCGCCCCATCGGTCACACCAACTATGATGTCGCCGATCAGCTCTCTAATCTCGAAGTGGAGGCGATACATCCGGCTGCAGCCAAGGAGCTGTGCCATGCGAATATACCTCTGCGTTTCAAGAATACCTTCGAACCTGGGGACGAAGGAACCGTCATTTCGCGCGACTACGTCTCTGCCACACCGAAGGTAGAGATTATCACTGGCCTCAGAGGAGTGTATGCCTTAGAGTTTTTCGAGCAGGATATGGTAGGCGGGGACGACTATGATTCAGAGATACTCAAGAAGTTGAAATGCTATAATGTCCGCGTCGTCACGAAGGCATCAAACGCAAATACGATCACACATTATCTAGTCGCGGCACCCCACATAATCGCGCCCCTTGTCAAGGCTCTAGAGGAAAGCTTCCCTACGGCTGATATTGTTACAAAGAAGGTGAGCGTTGTCTCGGCCATCGGAAGCGACCTAAATCTCCACTACCTGGCGGCCACTGCTGTACAAGCGCTAGCAGATGCTTGCATAGAGGTCCTAGGCATCCACCAGCTCATGCGGAGCGTAGATATAATCTTCGTAGTTGATGAATCCCGCTTTGACGACGCTGTTAAGGCGCTTCACCGCGCTCTGATCGAAGATTCATGGCTGCCTCGTGCAGCGCAGCCTTCGTCCAGCGTGGAGCGCTAAGGCTGAACCGATGATTGACTTGCACAGCGTCACCACCGGCATCGTGGAACCTCGAGCATGTCGCAGACTCGGTTGCGCGAAATCGCCGTGACAGCTGGCATGGGCCTGATCGATCGCGGGATTGTCGTTTCCTACGAGAACATCTGGGGGGCGGAACGAGGCTCCACATCTAGCTGTATGCTTTTCAATTTGATGAAGACGCAAAATCCACCTGCACCTGCCGACATCTGCCCGACCAGCCCATCCTGTGCATCGTCCTCGATCGCATCCCGCGGCTTTTGTATCCCGACGGGGTGCCGTTCCAAAGAACAAGGCCGCCGACCACAAGCCCAAACCTCGCCTTACATCAAAGGCGCACCGCCGGCGCCCAGTTTGCGACCAAGCCGAAAGATCAACATCCTGATCGCTGGCCATCTCATCATTGGCAACG
>NZ_RZSB01000683.1:0-3251 GCF_004023285.1 Mesorhizobium sp. M2A.F.Ca.ET.067.02.1.1 | reverse complement strand
CAATTGCCGAAAAGCCAAAACATTGCTATCTACGCCGCCATGGAAAAGCTTTTCAGCGATCCGGCCTACAAGGGTTTCGTGCTGCAGGACAGGAAGCGCCTGCCGTCGCGTTTCTCCGCGCGCGTTTGCGGCGCGCTGACCAGCCGACTTAACTGACCCGAGCGATCGCAGTCGTCGCGCCGGATTGCCGGCGTGCTTTTCCCATTCTCATATCGACGGATTTACGCACATGAGCGCACCGCGCACCCTCTACGACAAGATCTTCGACGACCATGTCGTCGACCGCCAGGACGACGGCACCTGCCTGCTCTATATCGACCGCCACCTCGTGCATGAGGTCACCAGCCCGCAGGCCTTCGAAGGCCTGCGTATGTCGAACCGCAAGGTCCGGCATCCGGAAAAGACGCTGGCCGTGGTCGACCACAACGTGTCGACCTCGCCGGAGCGCAAGTTCGGCATCAAGAACGAGGAAAGCCGCATCCAGGTCGAGGCGCTGGCCAAGAACGCCAAGGATTTCGGCATCGAATATTATTCCGAGAACGATGTCCGCCAGGGCATCGTCCACATCATCGGGCCCGAGCAGGGCTTCACCCTGCCCGGCATGACCATCGTGTGCGGCGACAGCCACACGTCGACGCATGGCGCCTTCGGCGCGCTCGCGCATGGCATCGGCACGTCGGAGGTCGAGCATGTGCTCGCCACCCAGACGCTGATCCAGCGCAAGGCCAAGAATATGCTCGTGCGCGTCGACGGCCAGCTGCCTGAAGGCGTCACCGCCAAGGACATCATCCTGGCCATCATCGGCGAGATCGGCACGGCCGGCGGCACCGGCTATGTCATCGAATATGCGGGCGAAGCGATCCGCTCGCTGTCGATGGAAGGGCGCATGACGATCTGCAACATGTCGATCGAGGCGGGCGCGCGCGCCGGCCTGATCGCGCCGGACGAGACGACCTTCGCCTATGTCAAGGACAAGCCGCGCGCGCCCAAGGGCGCGGCGTGGGATGCGGCGCTTGCCTACTGGAAGACGCTCAAGTCGGATGAAGGCGCGCATTTCGACAAGGTGATCGTGCTCGACGCGGCGAAGCTGCCGCCGATCGTCTCGTGGGGTTCCTCGCCGGAGGACGTCGTCTCGGTGCAGGGCATCGTGCCGAACCCCGAAGACATCACGGACGAGACCAAGCGTTCCTCCAAGCATCGGGCACTGGAATATATGGGCCTGACGCCGGGGACCAAGATCACCGACATCGCGCTTGACCGCGTCTTCATCGGTTCCTGCACCAATGGCCGCATCGAGGACCTGCGCGCCGCCGCCAAGGTGGTCGAGGGCAAGAAGGTCAATCCGCGCGTCAACGCCATGATCGTGCCGGGCTCCGGCCTGGTGAAGGAACAGGCCGAGGCCGAAGGCCTGGACAAGATCTTCGTTGCCGCCGGTTTCGACTGGCGCGAACCGGGCTGCTCGATGTGCCTGGCCATGAATGACGACCGGCTGAAGCCGCATGAACGCTGCGCCTCGACCTCGAACCGCAATTTCGAGGGCCGCCAGGGCTTCAAGGGCCGCACCCATCTGGTGTCGCCGGCCATGGCGGCCGCCGCCGCGATCGCCGGCCATTTCGTCGACATCCGCGACTGGAAGTAAACCACCGGCTTCAGAAGCAAACAAAAGGCCCGGGCGCTTTGTCCGGGCCTTTTGCTTTCAACAATCCTACCTGCGGATGATCTCGTGAAACTCCTCGCGCCGGCCGGGCTCGTCGGCGGCGACGACCAATGCCAGCTGGCGGTCGTCGAAGATCTTGAACCATTCGTCCCATTCGACCAACTCGTAGCCGCCGGCATTGGGCGGGCGTTCCGGCCGGTCCTCGTCCTCATAAGCCTGCTGGTCAAAAACCAGGCGCAGCATGGCTTGCGTGCCAGGCTCCGGCGATACATCGACAATGGCCGGAAAGCCGGCCCGCGCAGCCGCCCAGGAGCGGATTTCATCGTGATCGGTCAAAGTGATCGTGTCGGCCATCGCAATCGTCTCCTGTCTGGCGTCTCCAGTCTTGCCGGACAACGCCGCTCCGGCAAGCCCGGTTCCCCATGGTTTCGCGGCGTATTTATCGAGAGCGCTTAACCGCTTGTTTGGGCTTAAGTCCTAACATCTCCCCTTGGGTAAGTTGGGGAAAGTCGCAGTCCTTTGGACACCGGTCTGCTCATAGCGCTGCTCAATCCGACGATAGCGCTGGCGCTCGGCGCTGCGTTCCTCGTGCTGTGGTGCTATCAGCGCCATCGGCCCTACCTAGCGGTCCTGGCGGCAAGCTATGCTCTCGCCGCTGGCGGGTTCCTGTTCCAGCACTTCACCTTCCCGGTCGGGCTGGCGCCGTCCAAGTTCCTCTCCAATCTGTGCTTCTGCCTTGCCGGGTCCTGTCTGGTCGGCGCCATCGTCGCGCGCCACGGCCGGCCCGTGCCTTATGCCGGGATCGGCGTGCTGGCGGGAAGCGGCATGGCCGCATTCAGCTGGTTCCTATTCGTTCAGCCGGACCTGACATGGCGCATCCTCGTCGTCAATTTCGCGCTTGGCGGCATCAGCCTTCTGGCCGCCGCCGAACTGCGCGTGGTGCGCGGCAATGGTCCGACGGAAAAAATGCTGTTCGTGCTGGCGTTGCTTTCCGGGCTGAACTTCTTCGTGCGGACGCTGGCCATCATCATCGCGAATGGACCGTTCAAGAGCTATGACGAGCTCTATGCCTCGTCCTACTGGACGACGGCGCTGCTGCTGCACGCGCTGCTGTCGCTGCTGATCGCGCTTTGCCTGTTCACCGCGGCGGCGCTCGACGTGGTGCGGGCGCTGAAGGCCGAGACCCACACCGATCCGCTCTCCGGCATCCTCAACCGCCGCGGCTTCGAGGAGCGGTCGACCGTGCTGCTCGATCAGTGCGCCAAGGCAGGCTTTCCCGTCGCCCTGGTGCTGGCCGACCTCGATCACTTCAAGGCCCTGAACGATCAATACGGGCATGAGGCCGGCGACCGGGTGATCGCCGACTTCGCCGCGAAGTTGCGTTCCGCCACCGGCGCGCGCGGAGCCGCCGGCCGCATCGGCGGCGAAGAATTCGCCGTGCTTCTGCCGCTCAGCGACCTGGGCGCGGCAAGGCTGTTCGCCGAGGCGATCCGT
Organism: Mesorhizobium sp. M2A.F.Ca.ET.067.02.1.1; assembly: GCF_004023285.1. Classification (NCBI taxonomy): domain Bacteria; kingdom Pseudomonadati; phylum Pseudomonadota; class Alphaproteobacteria; order Hyphomicrobiales; family Phyllobacteriaceae; genus Mesorhizobium; species Mesorhizobium sp. M2A.F.Ca.ET.067.02.1.1. The sequence goes on along the minus strand of NZ_RZSB01000683.1, from coordinate 100 downwards.
AGCTTCTATTCGGCCGGCACGATCGACGGCCTGCCGCCCGGCGCCAGGGTGACCGCGAGCTTCGGCGTCGCCGCCCGCTCCGGCAGGGAAGGGCTGAAGC
>NZ_RZSB01000682.1:0-3252 GCF_004023285.1 Mesorhizobium sp. M2A.F.Ca.ET.067.02.1.1 | reverse complement strand
GATGCAGCCCATAGGGAAAGGCGATGTCACCGGCGATCCTCTGGAAACTGATACCGCCTGCCCCGCGCCGCCACAGCGAGCCGGACGCGCCCTTCTTCATCAGGTCGGCCGCCCATTGCGAAGGCAGGTGCTGGGCCGAACCATTGGCCAGCCACAGCGTGCCGTCATCGGCATAGGCAAGCGCGGTGATGCACCTTAATTCGGCCGGCAGCGAAACCTCCTTGCCGGCAATCAGCAGCTTGCCGTTTTCCAATCCGGCAGTCAGGTCCCCCTCTGGCGACAGTGCCAGCGCGGTGACTGGCGACTGAAATGTCTCGACCACGACAGCCTCGGCACCGGCCGCGATCGCAAGGACGGCATTGCCGCTGGAGACGAGCAGCCGGCCGACCGCCGACAGCAGATTGTCCGGCTCGCTCAATTCGGCGAAGGCCGGCAGGTCATCCAGCCGCGTGTTGGGGCGGAAGGCGCCGTCGAGTGGCGGAATGGTGACCGCCTTGCCGCGAAAGACATCCAGGATCGGATCGAGGATCATGGTCTTGCTCCCCAATAGGAAGCGGGGCTGGTCCAGTTCGGGTCGGCGCCCGAAATCTTGTAGCGGCCAATGCGGTTGTTGAGGATGCCGCCGACGAACAGATAGCCCTTGTGCTCGCGCATCGACGTCACCATCGGATGCGCGTTGCCGGAAAGATCGCCGAGCGTCTCGACGATGCCGCCCTTCTCGTTGAACTTCACCACGCCGCCGGTGTTGATGTTGGGAAACAGCCATTCGTCCTGCGGCAGGCGCCGCGTCATGCGCTTGCGCATATCTGGGTGGCGTAGCGACAGGTCGAAGCTCGGCGTGCGCATGCCGAGCCAGGCCATCCAGTAATTGCCGTCCGACGCGCGATTGATGTTATCGGGATAGCCTGGCATGTCGCGGATGACGCATTCGGCGGTGCCGGCCTTCGGCCCTTCCAGCCAGTAGCGATGCACGCGGCAGGCCCAGCTTTCGGCGAAGAACAGCGACTTGCCGTCATGCGCCATGCAGACCCCGTTGGTGTAGCGATAACCGTCGAGCAGCGTCTGCGTCGAGCCGTCCTTCGGATCATAGACCAGCAGGCGTCCGGTGGCGCGGTTCTCGATCGAGTCCAGCGCCCAGTCATGCGCGTCATAGCGCTTGGTGGAATCCGTGAAATAGATGCGGCCGTCCGGCGCGATGTCGCAGTCGTTCGGGTCGCGCAGGCGCGCATCATCGACGATCGAGGTCCAGGAGCGCGACGTTTCGGCCGAAAGGCGCTTCACCTCGCGCTCCGGCGAGACCGAATAGAGCCCCATGGCGCCGACGCAGCTGATCAGATTGCCTTCTCTGTCGAAAGCAAGGCCCAGCGGAAAGCCGCCGATATGGGCAAACACTTCCGACTTCACATAGTCCGGCGCGAAGAAGCGAACGATCTCGCCGTGGCGTGTGCCGCAATAGAGATGGTCGTCACGATCGACGATAACATCTTCCGGTCCCTCCAGCTCGCCGAGCCCGATATGGTCCGCTGCCGACAGCCGGTTGTCGAGCTCGTAGGGCGTGCCGGAGCCGGGCGCGGCCGATTGCGTCTCGCCCATCTTGAGATAGACCGGCGCGACATAGACCTCGTTCAGCACCTTGTGTCGGTTCTTCAGCCAGCGGATGTCGATGGTGACGGCGACCGCGAGCAGGATGCCGAGCACCATCTGGTTGGTGCCGGTGCCGTAGCCGAGCCGGATCAGGCCGTTGGTCATGGTGAGCACGATGATGGCGCCCATCAGGCCCTTGACCACAGAGCCTCGCCCGCCGCCGAGGCTGACGCCCCCGACCACCGCCGCCGTCAGCGCCATGATTTCCAGGTTGAGGCCGGTGCCCGGGCCCGCCCCGCTCAGACGGCAGGCGATGAGGAACCCGCCGATCGATGAGCAGAAGCCGGAAAAGACATAGGTCATGAAGACGGTGCGGCGCACGCGGATGCCGGCATTGTGCGCCGAGCGCCGCGAGCCGCCCACCGCCAGCACGTGCCAGCCCGGCCGCGAGCGCGTCAGCGCGATATGCGTGACGATGGCGAGGATGACGGCCAGCCAGACCGAAACCGACAGGCCCCAGAATGTCCCGTCGCCGATGAAATCGAGCACGTCGGACGAGGCCTGGGAAAGCTGCACGTCGGCGGCATAGGTGCTGACCAGTATGTCGAACAGCGCCCGCCCGAAGATGAAGGTGACCAGCGTGGTGAGAAACGCGCGCAGCCTCAGATAGCCGACGAGGTAGCCGTTGATGGCGCCGAAGACCAGCCCGGTGGCCAGCGCCGCGGCCAGGGCCAGCCAGATCGACTGTTCGAGGATGAAGAAGACATAGACGGCGGAAAAGCAGGACAGCGCGAAGATCGAGCCGACCGAGAGGTCGATGCCGCCGCCCAGCATCACCACCGTCATGCCGATGACCACCAGCGAGAATTCGCCGAGCTGGCGCGTCGATTCCTGCAGCGAAGTGAGCTTGAAGAAACCCGGAATGATCGAGCCGAACACGCCGAGCGTCGCCACCAGCGCCAGGAAAGGTATGGCGTTGTCGGTCCAGCGCTTGGTCAGGATCTCCCCGACCAGATGGTCGGGCACGAGATTGTAGCGCCAGGCCTGGAGGCGTTCACGAAAAGTCATCGGCGGCTGCTGTCATCAACGGGAAAAGAGGTGGCCGGAACGATCCGGTTACCTCGTGGATGCGTTCGGGCGGCGCGCCTTATTTCGCCGCGGCTTCGGCCTGCAGCGCCTTCAGGTCCCAACAGCTGTCGGGCTTGAGATCCGCCTTGGTCGTCGCCTTCTCCAGCGTGTAGATGTAGGTGTGCGATGTGCCGGCCGGCTGGCCGCTCTGCAGCAAAAACTTGATGATGGCGTTCATGTCGCCCGACTGGCGGGCAAGATCGGTCATCACCACGGCGCCGTAGGTGCCGTCGTTCAGCTTGTCGCAGTCGGCCGCCTTCTCGCCGCCGCCGGTGGTGACCAGGAACACCTTGCCGTCGAGCTTGGCGTCGCGGATCGCGGCGGATGCCCCGGTCGCGTCGCCATCCCAGAAATCGATGATCGAGCAGATGTCGGGGTGCTGCTGCAGCATCGTCGTCGTCACGTTGCGCGAGGTGGTCGCGTCCCAATTGGAATCCGGCTTGGCGACGACCTGGAAGTCGGGATGCTTCTCCAGCACCTTCATGATGCCGGCATACTGGTAGAGGCTGGACGAGTTCGCCTGGTCGCCCTGCACAAGAC
>NZ_RZSB01000681.1:0-3262 GCF_004023285.1 Mesorhizobium sp. M2A.F.Ca.ET.067.02.1.1 | reverse complement strand
GTCGCGCCAAGCAGGCCGTCGGCGCGCGCGGCGGCCGCGAAACAAAGCAGCAGCACCAGCAGCAAAGCGGCCCAGGCCACGCGCGTGGCATGCGCCGCGGCCCCGCCCCTCTTGTCCGCGCTGCCCGCCAATCCCATCTCTTGTCCGTCGCTCCCGGTTTGACGCATTGCGCCCGGTCTTCTCGCCGAGGCCCGTCAGGCCGCCAATTCGATTAACGATTGGTATTCAGAGAAGGTTAACCAAGCCTTTCATGAGGTGGGACAAATGGCATCTTCCCCAACGGAAGCGCTTTTTGCCGGCATCCGAAATCGGGGTTGCCTTCCATCCCGCCAAATCATAAAAGCGACATTGGATCACTGCAATCCTGGAACCGCTCGCCTCAGCAGTTTCCTGCCAAAGGTCGGATGCAAAGGCGGCTCCTTTATCCTTCCAGGCTCATGTGGTCGCGACGATTTTCGCAGGCGTGCTCCCGTGGCGGGGGAATCGCTTGCGTGAGGAAAACGGCCGGGTTCGCCCCGCGCCGGCTCTTCGTGAGCAAACAAGCTGGTCCGGCTCAGCCCGGGCTTTGGTTCAAAAGGTTCTGCTGGGTGCCGATGGCTTCAAGCGCAATCATGGAAAGGTCCGCATCAAACCGCGCCATACTGGCTGCGGGCGGCACCGCCATCGCGCTCAAGCGGCGGCTAGCGGACATTCAATTATCCGGCATGCACACAGATACAGGCGCACAGCGGCGGGAATTGCCACGCCAGCTGCGGCCGTCGGCTGCCGGCAGGAAACAAGATAATGCCCAACAAGATGCTGATAGACGCCTCCCACCCGGAGGAAACACGCGTTGTCGTCGTTCGCGGTAACCGCATCGAAGAATTCGACTTTGAATCCCAGGACAAGAAGCAGCTCAAAGGAAACATCTACCTCGCCCGCGTAACCCGCGTCGAACCTTCCCTCCAGGCAGCCTTTGTCGAGTATGGCGGCAACCGTCACGGTTTTCTCGCCTTCAGTGAAATCCATCCCGACTATTATCAGATCCCGGTCGCCGACCGTCAGGCTCTGCTGCGCGCCGAAGCGCAGGAGGCCGAGGACGAAGACGACGAGGAAGCGGAGAACGGCGAAGAGCAGGCGCGCGATCGCGGCGGCCGGCGCAACCGCAGGCGCGGCGGCAAGAACCGTGACCGCGGCGAGCACAGACACGCTTCCTCGGAAAACGAGGAAAGCCCGGCTGAGCCCGCAGCCCTCGAAGAGCCCGCGGCAGAGGCTGCCGGGAGCGAGGAAGCCGGCGGCGTGACCGCCGATGCCTGGCCAGAAGACGCATCGGACGTATCGGATGCCTCCATCGTCGCCGAAGCCGTCGAAGTCGAAACCGACCAGGAAACGGCTGAAGAGTCCGCCGCCGAGACCGGCGGCGGCGACGCAGCGGACAACGAGGACGGCAAGCCGTCCGAAGGTGGCCCCACCTCGATCGCAGCGAGCGTCGAAGCCGATGTGATTTCCGAGGCGGTGCCGCAGGCGGATCAGCCCGAGCAGACCGCCGAAGCCGCCAGCGACAATGATCGCGGCATGCTGGAGGACGTCTCGGCCTCGCATTCGGACGAGCACGAGGTCGAATCGGTCGGCGCCGAGGACGCGCTCGAGGAAATCCGCAGCCGCCGCAAGCCGGTCCGCCGCCAGTACAAAATTCAGGAAGTCATCAAGCGCCGCCAGATCCTTCTGGTGCAGGTGGTCAAGGAAGAACGCGGCAACAAGGGCGCCGCGCTCACCACCTATCTTTCGCTTGCCGGCCGCTATTCGGTGCTGATGCCGAACACAGCGCGCGGCGGCGGCATCTCGCGCAAGATCACCAACGCCCAGGACCGCAAGCGGCTGAAGGAGGTCGTGACCGACCTCGACGTGCCGCAGGGCATGGGTGTCATCCTGCGCACCGCCGGCGAAAGCCGCACCAAGGCCGAGATCAAGCGCGACTACGAGTATCTGATGCGGCTGTGGGAGAACGTCCGCAGCCTCACGCTGCAATCCACGGCCCCTGCCCTCGTCTATGAGGAAGGCAGCCTGATCAAGCGCTCGGTGCGAGACCTCTACAACAAGGATATCGACGAGATCCTCGTTTCCGGCGAGGACGGTTATCGCGAGGCCAAGGACTTCATGCGCATGCTGATGCCGAGCCACGCCAAGGTGGTTCAGCCCTATCGCGACACGACGCCGATCTTCGTGCGCAACGGCATCGAGGCGCAGCTCGACCGCATGCTGCAGCCACAGGTGACGCTGAAAAGCGGCGGCTACATCATCATCAACCAGACCGAGGCGCTGGTCTCGATCGACGTCAACTCCGGCCGCTCCACCAAGGAGCATTCGATCGAGGAGACCGCGCTCCACACCAATCTAGAGGCGGCCGAGGAAGTCGCGCGGCAGCTCAGACTGCGCGACCTTGCCGGCCTCATCGTCATCGACTTCATCGACATGGAGGAGAACCGCAACAACCGCGCTGTCGAGAAGCGGCTGAAGGATCACCTCAAGAACGACCGCGCCCGCATCCAGGTCGGCCGCATCTCGCATTTCGGCCTGATGGAAATGTCGCGTCAGCGCATCCGCGCCAGCGTGCTGGAATCGACCATGAAGCCCTGCCCGCATTGCGGCGGCACCGGCCATGTGCGTTCCGATTCCTCCGTGGCGCTGATGGTGGTGCGGGCGATCGAGGAATTCCTGCTCAAGGATTCGCGCAGCCACATCATCGTGCGCACGCCGGCCGCGACGGCGCTTTACGTGCTGAACCACAAGCGCGCCAACCTTGTGGAGCTCGAAGCCCGTTTCGGCCTGACGATCACGATCGAGGCTGACGAGACTCTCGGCACCCAGCATTACGCGATCTTCCGCGGCGCCATAGCCGAGAAGCCGGAAGGTTTTGTCGAGGTGCGCAGCCTGCCGGCCTATGTCGAGCCGGACGAGCCCGAGGACGAGATCGTCATCGAGGAGGAAGAAGAGGCCGCGGTGCAGGCCGAACAGCCGCGCCAGCCGCAGCAGCAGGGCCAGCACCAGCAGCGGTCCGAGGACGGCGAAGGCCGCGACCGCAAGCGTCGCAAGCGCCGGCGGCGGCGTGGCGGCAGGGACCGCGACCGCGAGCACAATGGGGATGTCGCGGCGGCGCCGGCGGAAGCTGGCGAAACCAGCGACGATGCCGCGGATGCGCCGGAAGAAGCAGCCCAGGAGGCGACCGCTGGCGGCGAAGCCGAGGCAACCGCTACCGATGATGCTTCCGGCAAGAAGCGCCGGC
>NZ_RZSB01000680.1:0-3262 GCF_004023285.1 Mesorhizobium sp. M2A.F.Ca.ET.067.02.1.1 | reverse complement strand
CCACATTTGCATCTCTCGAAGCCCCTTTTCAGCAAACTCCGGTCGCATGTCAACGCGCCGTTTTGTTCAATTCCAATCGATTTAGAAGGGCCCGTCGCGCAAATTCTCCCCGCGCTGGGGATTTTTTGCGGAAACCTTGGCCAAACAACGGCATTGCGCCGGCGTCTTCTTCGTGGAATGACGATACCACATCGCAGCCGCCATCTCCTTTTCAGCCGATGACCCGATCCACAGTTTTCACGCCGTTCGACATTGTCGAGGGCGACCGCAAGAAGGGCGTCGTGCTTCTGGCCGACCACGCCCGCCGCGACCTGCCGGAGGAATATGGCAGCCTCGGTTTGCCGGCATCCGAATTCGACCGTCACATCGCCTATGACATCGGCGTCGAGACGGTGACGCGCGAGCTCGCGACCGCGCTCGACGCGCCGGCGGTGCTGGCCGGCTTCTCGCGGCTGTTGATCGACCCCAACCGGGGCGAGGGCGACCCGACCATGATCCGTCAGCTCTATGACGGCACCGTGGTGCCGGGTAACTATCCGATAGCTCCGGAAGAGCGCGAACGGCGGCTCGACCGCTTCTACAGGCCCTATCACGACGCCGTCGGCGCGATGATCGCCTCCGTGGCGCATGCGTCGGGCAAGGCGCCGTTCATCTTCTCCGTCCATTCCTTCACGCCGGTGATGCAGGGCTTCGTCCGCCCCTGGCATGTCGGCGTGCTGTGGGACCGCGACGACCGCGTGGCGCGGCCGCTGATCGACATGTTGGCGCAGGACAGGTCCCTCGTCGTCGGCGACAACGAGCCCTATGACGGCGCGCTGCGCGGCGACACCATGTTCCGCCACGCCATCGTCAACGGCTACGCGCATGCGCTGATCGAGATCCGCCAGGACCTGATCGCCGACCGCGCCGGGGCGCTTGCCTGGGCCGAGCGGCTGGCGCCCATCGTTGACGCCATCGACCGCCGTGCCGATATACATCAGGTGAAGATGTTCGGCTCGCGCACCGGGCCGGTGTGAGCAGACGACAGTCTAGGAGTTTTCCGAGATGACCGACCTCAGCGACGACCAGAAGCGCGACTTCGAGGCCGCGGCTTTCCGCCGGCTGGTGGCGCATCTGCGCGAGCGCGGCGATGTCCAGAACATCGACCTGATGAACCTCGCCGGCTTCTGCCGCAACTGCCTTTCTAATTGGTATCGCGAGGCCGCCGAAGCCGAGGGCGTGGCGCTGTCGAAGGATGCATCGCGCGAGATCATCTACGGCATGCCCTATGCCGAATGGCAGGCGCTCAACCAGACCGAGGCTTCAGAAGCCAAGAAGGCAGAGTTCGAGGCCAAGCGGCCGAAGGATCACTGAGCCTGCCGAACGCCTTCGCGACTTCGTCATTCCAGGGCGGAGCAAGGAGCGAAGCGACGCGCGCAGACCCTGGAATCCATGCCGTTACGACTATCGAAGAGTGCAGCGGTCCAGAATATGATCGTAGTGCACCCCGGGGATGGTTTGCGTCGTAGCGGCGCTTCCAGGTCACGGAATGGATCCTCGGGTCTGCGCGCGTCGCTTCGCTCCTTGCTCCGCCCGTGGATGACGAATGGAGGGGCGATTCTACTAATCTCCAAAGCGGCAGTATGCCTAGAACAGAACCAATCCTCGGTCGCTCCCTTGGTCCAAGCACTTTCTTTGTTCAGTTCTTGACTACAAATTGAATCGATCTAATTTGCCGCTCGAAATCCACCGGCGCACCAGGTTCGAAGAATGACCTTGCAAACCACGATGCAGGCCGCAACACGCGGCCGCTGGGCCGTCGCCGGTATCTTCCTCGCCAATGGTTTTCTGACCGGCAGTTGGGCGCCGCAGATCCCGGTGTTCCTCACCCGGCTCGACATCAATCGGTTCACGCTCGGCCTGCTGATCCTTTTGTTCGGCGTCGGCGCGGTCATTGCCATGACATGCTGCGGCCATCTCATTTCCAGGCATGGCTCGCGCAGCGTGACGCGTTGGTTCGGCCTCTGCGGCAGCTTCGGCCTGCTGATCGTGGCGCTCGCGCCCAACGTGCCGCTGGCGGCGGTCGCCATGCTCATCTTCGGCGGTTCGATCGGCGGCATGGATGTCGCCATGAACTCGAATGCCGTAGTGGTGGAAAGAAGGCTTTCCCGGGCGATCATGTCCTCCTCGCACGGCTTCTGGAGCCTCGGCGGCTTCGCCGGCGGCGCGCTCGGCGGCTATTCGATCCAGAACTACGGCTATCTTTCCCATGCCGTCGCGGTCACGGTGATCGCCTTCGCCGTGATCGCCTTCGCCATTCGCTATCTCATCGCGGAAGACCGGCCGCAGGCTGTCGAGCATCAGAAATTCACGCTGCCGCGGCACACCGCCGTCTATCTGGTCGGGCTGATGGCGCTGCTCACTATGATCTCCGAAGGCGCGGTGCTCGACTGGGCGGCGCTCTTCCTGCATCAGGAACTGGGCGCCGATCTCGCGGTCGCCGGCCTCGCCTATGCCGCCTTCTCCGGCGTCATGGCGCTGATGCGCTTCCTGGGCGATGGCGTGCGCAACCGCTTCGGCGCCGTGTCGACGCTGCGCGGCTCGGCCCTGGTCGCTGCTGCCGGCATGCTGGTCGCCGGCCTCTCGTCCTCGCCTTACCTCGCCATCGCCGCCTTCGCCTTTTGCGGCTTCGGCATCGCCAACATGGTGCCGATCCTGTTCTCGGCTGGCGGCAACCAGGAAGGCATGTCGTCCGGCACCGGCATGAGCGTCGTCACCACCATGGGCTATTCCGGTATATTGGTGGCGCCGTCGGCGATCGGCTTCGTCGCGGAGCATTCGAGCTTCGGACCGATCTTCATTGCGCTTTCCGGGCTGCTGGTCGTCGTGCTCCTGATGGCAGGGCTCGCTCACCGCGCCGAATTCGCTCCCGAACCCGTGCCGGCCGAATAAAGCTTCAGCCCCTCATGCAGGAAATCCGCCACGCGGCGGATGCGCATGCTGGTGCGCACGTCGCGATGCATCGTGAGCCAGACAGGCAGGACCGGCAGCGGCACATCGGGCAACAGCTTTTCCAGGTCCGGATCGCGGTCGGCCAGCGGCTCCTGGCCGAGGCCGATGCCGTTGCCGGTCCGCACGGCTTCCCACAGCACGATCTGGTTGTCGGTCCTAAAGCGGAAATGGCTGCGGCCGACCGGAATGCCGAACGACGTGAAGCCGCGAATGATCTCGTCGCTGCGGTCGAAGCCGACCAAGGCGTGATCGGCGAGGTCGGCGGGTTTTT
>NZ_RZSB01000067.1:0-13946 GCF_004023285.1 Mesorhizobium sp. M2A.F.Ca.ET.067.02.1.1 | reverse complement strand
GCCATATAGTGCAGCGGGTGTTGCGCCGGACCCAGCGCCGTCCTCAGCTTCTCGAAGGTGGCGCCGTCGCGGTAGTCGCCGCTGACATAGCGCAGCTGCGAGGCGAGCTTGGCAAAGACCATGTCGTCGATGCCGCCCAGCGCGGTGACGATGCCGTCGCGGGCGCGGTCGACCAGCTTGGGCAGCTCCCAAGGGTCGAAGGCAACGCCGATCACCGGCTCGGCCAACGTTCCCTTGGCGACCATCTGGTAGAGCGCCGGGAATATTTTCTTGTGCGCAAGGTCGCCGGTCGCTCCGAAAAGCACCAGCGTGTCGGACCTCTCCTGGCTCATGCCGTCTCTCCCCTCACGCGCCGGTCTTCGGCTTTTCGACATGGCCGCCGAAGGCATAGCGCATGGCGGACAGGAGCTTGTCGGCGAATTGCGATTCGCCTTGGGAGGAGAAGCGGTCGAACAGCGCCGAGGACAGCACCGGGGCCGGCACGCCGGTGTCGATCGCCGCCTTCAGCGTCCAGCGTCCCTCGCCGGAGTCGGAGACGCGACCGCCGAACTGGGCGAGCGCCGGATCGCTCTTCAGCGCGCCGGCGGTGAGATCGAGCAGCCAGGAACCGATGACGCTGCCATGCCGCCAGACTTCGGCGACCTGGGGCAGGTCGATATCGAACTGGTAGTACTGCGGGTTTTCGAGCGGGCTCGTCTCTGCGTCGGCCGTGCGCTGCCTTTTGCCGGCATTGGCCGATTTCAGGATGTTCATGCCCTCGGCATAGGCGGCCATGACGCCATATTCGATGCCGTTATGCACCATCTTGACGAAGTGACCGGCGCCGCTCGGGCCGCAATGCAGATAGCCGAAAGCCGCCGTTCCATCGTCCTTTGAGGGACTGGTTCCGGCGTCCGGGCCCGGCGCCAGCGTGGCGAAGACCGAATCGAGGTGCTTCACCGCGTCGTCCGGGCCGCCGATCATCAGGCAGTAGCCGCGTTCAAGGCCCCAGACGCCGCCGCTGGTGCCGACATCGACGAAGTTGATGCCCTTCACCGCCAGCTTTGCCGCTAGGTCGACGGCATCGTGGTAGTAGGAATTGCCGCCATCGATGATGATGTCGCCCGGCTCCATCAGCGCCGCCACCTGGTCTACGATCCTGCCGGTGATCGCGGCCGGAAGCATCAGCCAGGCGCAGCGCGGCTTGGCGAGCTTGCCGACGAACTCTTCCAGCGAGGCAGCGCCCACGGCGCCGTCCTTGACCATGCCGGCGACGCTTGCCGAATTGATATCGTAGACGACGCATTCATGGCCGTCGCGCATCAGACGCCGCACCATATTGGCGCCCATCCTGCCCAGCCCCATCATTCCGATCTGCATGGTTTCATCCCGATTGCTTGAGGAAAGAAGAATTCACTGGCCGTTTGGTTGGTCGATCGCGACGGTAAAGTCGACATTCTCCCAACGCATCGCTTCCGGCCAGAAAAAAGTGAAGACGATGGTGGTTCCCGGTTGCAGGCGGTTAACGGGCAAATCCACCAGATGGATGCCGAACGCGTTTTCGACCGTCCTGCTGTCCTGCACCGTCAGCCATTTGTCGCTGCTCCAATGGACGACGCCAGGCGCCGACAATTCGACGCGCAACAGCTTGCCGGCGGGGATGGCGCGGATCTTGTTGTTGAAGCGCCATGTCCGCAGCGGCGAGACCGTCTTGCCCTTGATGTAGCGTTCGACGCCCTGCGGCGGCAGGTCGAAGACGGCGCCGTCGCGCAGCGAGCGCAACAGCTTGATGTGTTCGGCATGCGCCCAGACCAGCGGCATGGCGCTGCCGGACGGCTTGCCCAGCCACAGCTCGCGGTCAGGCATGTCGGGGCGATCCCAGACCTGCTCCGGCAGAAGGCCGCCCACGCCCGCCGAGCGTTCGAAAGTCTCCAGCAGCTGCGCGGCCTTGTCCTTGCGGCCGGCGGCCAGCTCGTAATGGGCGCGCTCGCCGGCAAGCAACGGCCATGGCCGTCCCTGGCCGGTGCCGTCGAAAGGCGAGCCATCCTCATGCTCGCCATAGCCGTCGCCGGTATAGCGGTACCAGAGCGGCCCTTGCGGCAGGTCGCAGCGCAGCTCGGCGTCGATCGCCTTGACGGTGTTCAGGATGCGCGGGTCGTCCGCGGCTCTGAGGCCGAAACGCACCAGCGCCAAAGCGTCCGGGCTGATGATGGCTTCCGCCGGCTCGTCGGTATCGGCCGGCGGCCGGTTCTTGATCGGCACGAAGCCGTCCTTCGGCGAGGCGGCGCCGCCGTCGTCTGGCGGGGCGATGCGGACATAGTAGCCTTCGACACCCGCTTTGGCGCCCGCCTCAGTGCCGGTCACAAAGGTCCAGCGCTCGATCTGGTCGTTCCAGCAATCGGCGGTCTCGCGCAGATAGTTTGCCGGCTCATTTTTGCCGCAGGCATCGAGCATGTCGGCCGCGGCAAGCAGCCCGGCTATCTCCACGGCCAGTGTGAAGGGGCTGTAGCCGGCATCCTCCTCCCAGCGGTCCTCGCCGGTGACCGGGCCGTTGCGCACGACATAGGCGGCCGCGTTCTCGATCATGGCCAGGAAGTCCGCGAGCTTCGACTTCGGCAGATGGCCGGCGCGGCGCAGAGCGTCGGCGAGCAGCAGCGGAAAGGCGCATTCGTCCATCTGGATGCCCGGCCAATAGGCGGTGCCGTCGGACCAGACATTCTGCGGCCAGTGGCCGTCCGGTTGCTGGATCGAACGCAGATAGGCGAGGATCTGCAGCGCCTGCCTGCCGTCGCCGGCGGCAAGGAAGCCGCCCGCCGTCTCTACCAGGTCGCGCGGCCAGACGAGGTGATAGCCGCCGAGGTCGTCGTCGCCCTTGTTGAAGCCCCAGGGGATCGACAGGCTGGCTACCGCGGCGCCGGGCCTGGCGACCGACAGGTGTGTCGCCAGCACCGCCGTGCTGGCGCGGTAGGTGTTCAGACCGGAGGCGGCGCGGCGGTCGAGCTTTTCCAACCTTGCCTGGAATGTCCGCCAATTGTCGACATAGGTTTTCGCGGCCGGCTCGAAACCCTGTTTCAGGCTCGCAAGCGCAAGGTCGGCGGCTTCCTCCGGCGAAGCGCCGAAGCCGAGCGCCAGCAGCGCAACCGTCTTGCCGGCCGAAAAGCCGATCTCGCCGGTGAGCGCGACATTGCCGTCTTCCGCCGTATGACAGGAAGGATCGAGCGCGCAGCTGTCGTGCAGTTGCCGCCAGCCGTCGGAAAAGCCGACATAGCCGGCCGAGCAGGCGCCCCAGGGCAAGGATGAAGCAAGCGCCAGCGAGACGCCGCGACCGGTGGCGAACAGAAGACGCTCCCCCTTATGCTCGCCGATCCAGGCGGTGTTGCCCATGCCGGCATTGACGAGATGCGGCGCGAGCAGCGCGTAGACGCGATAGTCGGCGGCCTGGCCCTTGATCGCGGTGAAACTTGTTTCCTGGAGCAGGACAGGTCGTTTCGAATCCGTAACGAGTCGCTTCTCGATTTTGTACGCGCCGTCGGATGCGGTGTTGGTCAGTCGGTAGCCAGGCACCCCGTCCTCGAACGGTTCGACGGCATGGGCCGCATCGCGCTTCTCTTCGGAAAAATAGCCGTCCGGACCGGTGACGATCAGCCCTAGGTCGCGCGTGCAGGCGCTGTCGAGGCGCGGGTAATAAATCTCATTCAGGATGCCGTGACTGGTGGTGAACCAGAGCGGGCTCCTTGCCGAAAGGGCGGTGCCGACGCCGCTCTTGGCGCTTGATGTCCAGCGCGCCGGAATCCCGGGCGCGCCTTTGGCAACGGTCGGCGTTACTGCCATCCAAACCTCTCTTCTGCCGCGTTCCTAGACCATCAGCGGGAGGCTTTTCAATCGTCGCACCGCAAGTTGATCGGTGGCCCATCAAGCTTTGCCGTTGACAGCTTGCAGTTCCTCGAAATTTGTCTGACAATAGATAAAAAACAGGCGCTACACGTCACGGCCATTCGTCAAGATCAGCAACCTCGGGAGGAACCGACATGAAGAAACTGCTCGTATTGAGTGCATTCGCGGCGATGCTCGCCTCGGGCACCGCGCTTGCCGACACCAGCGGCAAGAAGATCGCCTTTTCCAACAATTACGCCGGCAATTCGTGGCGCCAGGCGATGCTCGACAGTTACGGCATCGTCACCAAGAAGGCGGTCGAGGACAAGATCGTCGCCGCGGCGGATGTCTTCACCACCGCCGACAAGGAGGTGCCGACCCAGGCGGCGCAGGTGCAGAACCTGATCCTGCAGGGCTATGACGCCATCGTCATCAACGCTGCCTCGCCCGACGCGCTGAACGGCGCCATCAAGCAGGCCTGCGATGCCAACATCGTCGTCGTCTCCTTTGACGGCATCGTGACCGAGCCTTGCGCCTATCGGGTCGTCGTCGACTTCAAGGACATGGGCAAGCAGGAAGTCGAGCAGATGGCCAAGTTCCAGCCCAAGGGCGGCAATCTGCTGGAAATCCGCGGTCTGGCCGGCACCTCGATCGACGACGCCATCCATGCCGGCATCCTCGAGGGCGTAGCCGCTCATCCCGAGTTCAAGATCGTCGGCTCCGTGACCGGCGACTGGGACCAGACGACGGCGCAGAAAGCGGTGGCGACCATCCTGCCTTCGCTCCCCGACGTCGTCGGCATCGTCGACCAGGGCGGCGACGGCTATGGCGCGGCGCAAGCCTTCGCAGCCGCCAACAAGCCGCGCCCGACCATCATCATGGGCAACCGCCAGGACGAGCTGAAGTGGTGGAAGGAGCAGAAGGAGAAGGACGGCTACAAGACCTGGTCGGCTTCGATCGCGCCCGGCGTGTCGACGCTGGCCTTCTGGGTGGCGCAGCAGGTGCTCGACGGACGCAAGGACATTCCGCACGACCTCCTGGTGCCCTATCTCGCTTTCACCCAGGACGATTTCGAGGCCGCGCTGCCGAAGATCAAGGAAGGCGGTGTCGCCACGCACGAATACACGCAGGAAGAGGCTATCGCGGCGATCAAGGCAAATATCAAGTAATAGGGCATGATCCCGAAAAGTGTGCGGCGGTTTTCGGAAAAGATCATGCTCAAACAAGGGACAAAGTGGGATGACGCTTCGAAGAAGGGGCATCCCACTTTTATGATCGCATTGCCGCACGCATCGCCAGCCGGGTATCGTTGAGCATGCTCAAGGCAAACACCGACATCGTCAGGCTGAACGGCGCCGAAAAGCATTTCGGCGCCGTTCGTGCGCTCAACGGCGTCGACTTCCATGTCGGCGCCGGCGAATGCGTCGGGCTGGTCGGGCATAACGGCGCCGGCAAGTCGACGCTCATGCATATGGTGGCCGGCACGCTGCGGCCGGATGGCGGACAGATCGCGGTGCGCGGCAACGAAGAGGCCAGCTATTCCGTGGCGCGCGCGCTGGAACTCGGCATACGCTGCGTGTTCCAGGAACTGTCGCTCTGCCCCAACCTCAGCATCGCCGAGAACACGCGTATCAATCATCCCTCGCTCGCCGGTTTCGGCTGGCGGCGCAGGGCGGCCGATCTCATCTGCGCCAAGCTCGACGAGATCTTCCCGGATCATGGCATTTCGGCGGACGACATTGCCGGCGACCTGTCGATCGGAAGGCGGCAGATGGTCGAGGTGGCGCGCGCCTTCACGCTGACCCGCGAGCCGCTGCATCTGGTCATCCTAGACGAACCGACCTCGTCGCTCGACGCGCACACAGCAGGCCAGTTGCTTTCCTTCGTTCGCCGCTTCGTCGAGCAGGGCGGCAGCTGCATCCTGATCTCGCATGTGCTGGGCGAGGTGCTGCAGAACGCCGACCGCATCGTGGTGATGCGCGACGGCAAGGTGGTCGCGGCCGATGCCGCCGATGCCTTCGACCGCGACAAGCTCGTCGCCGCCATGGGTGGCGCCGAAGGGCATCACAAGGCCGCCGCCGAGGTCCGCAAGACCGAGCCTGGCGCGCTCAAGGTGCGGGCGCGCCCGGCGAGGCAGCAGGACGGCAAGGAGCTTGTCGCCCGGGCCGGCGAGATCATCGGCCTCGCCGGGCTTGCCGGCCATGGCCAGACCGACCTTTTGCTGGCGATCTTCTCGGCGGCCGCCCGCGCCAGGACTGGCATCGAGGTGACGGCGCCCGTGGCGCTGGTCGCGGGCGACCGCCAATCGGACGGCATCTTTTCGCAATGGTCGATCGCGCAGAATATCGGCATCCGCTCGCTGGCCAAGCTGCGCAACGGCCTGCTGATCTCGCCGCAGCGCGAGACGGAGCTCGCCGAATCCTGGAAGAACAAGATCGGCATCCGCACGCCGGACATGAACAACAACATCTATTCGCTGTCGGGCGGCAACCAGCAGAAGGCGCTGTTTGCCCGCGCGCTCGGCTCCGACGCCGAGATCGTGCTGATGGACGACCCGATGCGCGGCGTCGATATCGGCACCAAGCTGGAAGTCTACGACCTCGTGCGCGAGGAAGCCGCCAAGGGCCGCACCTTCCTCTGGTACACGACCGAGACCGAAGAGCTCGACAATTGCGACCATGTCTATGTCTTCAAGAACGGTCGCATCGTCGCCAATCTCGGCCGCGACGAGCTGACGGAGGAAAAGATCATCCAGTCCTCGTTCGGCGATGCGGCCTGACATGACCGCGATCGCTCCCGGAACGCTCCCGAAATCCTCGCCACGCGGCAGCGCCGCCAGGGCGCGCCTGCTGCGCGGCCTTTTGCCGGCCTTGTCGCTGGCGCTGGTGCTGATGGCGATCGCCTGGCTCAACCCGCGCGCCATCAGCTATTTCGGCTTCAACCTGATGCTCAATCTGGCGATCCCGATCGCGCTGGCGACGATCGCGCAGATGTTCGTCATCGCCGGCAACGAGCTCGACCTGTCAATTGGAACGTTCGTCGGCTTCGTCGGCTGCGTCACCGCGACCTGGCTGCGCGACGCGCCGTTCATCGGCATTGTCGTGCTGCTCGGCTCGATCGGCGTTTATGCCTTGCTCGGCGCGCTCATTTACCTGCGCAATTTGCCGTCGATCGTGGTGACGCTCGGCATGAGCTTCGTCTGGCAGGGGCTTGCCATCCTCGTCCTGCCCAAGCCCGGAGGCAAGGCGCCGGACTGGCTGCTTTCGATCATGTCCTTCAAGCCACCTTATATCCCGTTCCCGATCCTTGCCGCGCTGATCATCGCCGCGGTCGTGCATTTCGGCCTGATGCGCACCTCTTATGGCGTCATCCTGCGCGGCTCCGGCGGCAATGCCGCGGCGCTGAGGCGCGCCGGCTGGTCGCTGCTCAAGACAAAGATCGTGCTGTTCGCGCTGACCGGCGTGTTCGGCGTTCTGTCGGGCATGGCGCTGATCGGCATCACTACGTCGGCCGACGCCAATATCGGCAATGGCTACACGCTGCTCTCGATCGCCGGCGTCATCCTCGGCGGCGGCGAGTTCGTGGGCGGCCGCGTGTCGCCGATCGGCGCGGTGCTCGGCGCTTTGACGCTGGCGCTCGCGGCCTCGCCGCTTTTGACCTTCATGCACATCCCGCCCGACTGGCAGGTCGCCGCCAATGGCGCGATCCTGATCATCGTGCTGGCGGCGCGCGTGCTGATCAGCCGCAGGGAGCGGTAGCGATGACCTCGGTGCGGATGCTGCTTGAAAAACCCTGGATCTGGTCCTTCGCCGGCGCGCTCGTCGTCTGGCTGGCGACCGTCGCCTTCACCGGCGGCTATGGCGCCGGCGGCATGGTCACTGCAGCACTTTCGCTCGCCGTCTTCACCGTCATCGTCGGCGTAGGCCAGATGTTCGTCATCACGCTGGGACCCGGCAATGTCGACCTGTCGCTGCCGGCCAATATCGGCCTGGCCAGCGCGGTCGCCATGAAGGTGATGGGCGGCAGCGATTCGATGATCGTCGTCGGGCTGCTTGCCGCACTTGCCTGCGGGGCGGCGATCGGTGTCATCAACTATCTCTTGATCTGGGCACTGCGCATCCCGCCGATCATCGCGACGCTGTCAGCGAGCTTCATCATCCAGTCGGTCGACATCAGCTACGGCCGCGGCCTGCAGATCAAGCCGCCGCCGGGCTTCGCCGACTTCACAAATTGGCAGGTGCTGGGCATACCCGTGCTGGCGATGCTGACTGTGCTGTTCACGATCGGCGCCGCACTTGCGCTGCAGCGCATGATCTACGGCCGCTCGGTGCTGGCGATCGGCCAGAACATCCGCGCCGCCTGGCTGGCCGGCGTCCATGTCGGCCGCATCCGCTTCCTCACCTACACGCTGTGCGGGGCGCTGGGCGGCATCGACGGGGCGCTGCTCGCCGGTTACTTCCGCGGCGCCAATGTCGATATCGGCAACGAATACCTGCTCGCCTCGATCGCGGTCGTCGTCATCGGCGGCACCTCGGTCGCCGGCGGCAAGGCGAACGTGCCGGGCGTCTGGGGCGCCGGCCTGTTCCTGGTGCTGCTGCTCACCATGCTCAACACCTTCGGCGTCAGCGCCGGCGTGCGGCTGGTGCTGACTGGGCTGATCATCGTCGGCGTAATCACGGCTGCCGGCGGCGAGAAGGCCGCGCGGTAACAGCTTCCGCCGGCCATCTCCCGATGAGGCAAGCGGTTCGCGCTATTTCGCTGCCTTTGCCCGCGCGATCGCGTCGACGATCATCTTCTTGGCGTATTTGGAATCGTGCCAGCCCTCGATCTTGACCCATTTGCCGGGCTCGAGATCCTTGTAGTGCTCGAAGAAGTGCTGCACCTGCTGTCGCGTGATTTCCGGCAGATGCGTGTATTCGGTGACGTTCTCGTAGCGCAGCGTCAGCTTGGGCGAGGGGACGGCGATCACCTTCTCGTCCTGGCCGGCATTGTCTTCCATGATCAGCACACCGATCGGCCGCACATTGATGACGCAGCCCGGCACCAGCGCGCGGGTGTTGCAGACCAGAACATCGATCGGGTCGCCGTCGCCCGACAGTGTGTGCGGCACAAAGCCGTAATTGCCGGGATAGCGCATGGAGGTGTGCAGGAAGCGGTCGACGAACAAGGTGCCGGCCTCCTTGTCCATCTCGTATTTGATCGGTTCGCCGCCGATCGGCACCTCGATGATGACGTTGATGTCGTCGGGCGGGTTCTTCCCGATCGGCACGGCTTCGATACGCATGGCTAAATCCCTCTTTCGATTGAAAAGACCGATAGCGGGGGACGCGTCATGGTGCAATGCGTCGAATAGTGCCGGACGCTAATGGAATCGCACAGTTTGTGATCGCCTGTAACTTAGGCGACGCTAATCGTTCCAGACGAAAGCGACCTTCTTCAGCGCCTTCTGCTCGAAGACCTCGACGCCTTCGGCGATATCGCGGCCGCCATTGCCGGCATAGAAGGCCAGGGCGTTGTGGTTGTCTTCCAGCGCCCACACCACAAGGCCGCGCAGGCCGTGGTCGGCAAGCCTGGCCCTGGCCGCCTTGAACAGGCGGCTGCCGAGCCCGATGCCCTGATATTCGGGCCGCAGATAGAGCTCGTAGATCTCGCCCTGCTGCCTGAGCTCGCGGGCGCGGTTCTTGCCGATCGTCGCATAGCCGGCGACGGTCCCGCCGATCTCGACAACCAGCACGGTGGCGGCGCGGCGAATCGCGTTGGCCCACCAGTCGACGCCGCGGCGGTTGATCATCGAGGTCAGCGTGCGGTGCGGGATGATGCCGGAATAGGCGCCGCGCCAAGCCTGCTGGTGCACCTCGGCGATGGCGCTCGCGTCGCGCGGCTCTGCCTTCCGGATGTCAATGGTCAGCGTGTTCATGATTGGTTAACCATAAACCCGCATCGGGCGATTGCAAAGAGTCCCCCAACACGTCTCGACGCTTTCGCACAGGCTGAAGGTGCGTCCGCCGACGAGGCCTAGAGCCGGATGATTTCGGGTCTGTTCGACCTGAAATCTGAATCCTTTTCTAGATCCAAGAGATAGAGCATGATGTCATCCGAAAACCGCTTCACGCTTTTCGGCATCATGCTCTGGTCAGATCTCGACGAGATGATCGTCGAGCTCGTTGGTGTCGCCTTCCGTGACCGGGAAATGCTCGGCGAGCACGGCGCCAACCGTGGCGACAGCTTTGACGAAGCCGTCGGCCAGCCGGTTGTCGCCGGCATGTTTGGTCAGGTCGCGCACAACGCCGTCCCAGACATGCTGGCCGACCTTGGCGTCGATGCCGGAATCGGCAACGACCTCGGCATAGCGCTCGGCGATGGAGACGAAGATGAGCACGCCAGTGCGCGCCTGCGTGCGGTGGACGTTGCGCGCCAGGAACTGCTTCATCGCGTTGGCGTGCGCGGCCTGATAGCGCAGCCTTCGCGGCACGAAATGCATGCGCAAGGCGGGCAGGAACCAGAGCAGGGCGAACACCGAGGCCAGCGCCAACAGTTGCGCCAGCACGAAATGCGGCAGCCGGATGGTCAGCCACAAGCCCTCCAGCCCGTAGGCGACGGCGAGGCTGGCGATGAACAGGCCGATTGTCGTGGTGAACGCGGCCGGAAAGAAGTAGCCCTCGCTGGCGCGAGCGACGACGCAGTAGATCTCGCCGTCGGTCTTCAATTCGGCGGTGCGGATCGCCTCGGCGATGCGGTCATGATCCTCGGCGCTGATCGGTCGCGTTGCCATGGTGCCTCACCAGCTTCCCGAAGAGCCGCCGCCGCCGGACGAACCGCCGCCGCCGGAAAATCCGCCGCCGCCCGAGGACCAGCCACCGCCGCCTGACGACCAGCCGCCGCCCCCAGACGACCAGCCGCCCGAGGAAGAACGCCGGTTCTGATCGAAAGTCATGCCGAGCCAGCGGTAGCGGCCCGGCCCGATCTTCTGGCCGAAGATCGGCGGCAACACCGTCATCGCTATGCCGCCGAAGAAGATCAGCGCCCAGATGGTGATGAAAATGGCGAAGAACAGGTCGTCGGAATTGAACGGCGCCTGCTCGTTGCGCTTGCCGCGCGCCTCCAGTTCTTCGGGATTGCCCTCCAGCACCATGATCATGTCGTCGACGGCCTTGGTGATGCCGCCGGAGAAGTCACCGGCGCGGAAGGCCGGCACCATGTCGTTCTCGATGATCAGCTTGGTGTGCAGGTCGGTCAGCGTGCCTTCGAGCCCATAGCCGACCTCGATACGCATCTTGCGGTCGTTCGGCGCGACCAAGAGCAGCACACCGTTGTTTTCCTTGGCCTGGCCGAGCTTCCAAAAGCGGAACAGCCGGTTGGCGTAAGGCTCGATCTCCTCGCCGCCGAGGCTGGGGATGGTGGCGACGACGATCTGGTCGGAGCCCTTGGTCTCGAAGTCGGCGAGCTTCTGGGTCAGCGCCGCGCGGGTGCCGGCATCGATGATGCCGGCATTGTCGACAACGCGGCCGGTCAGCGCGGGGAGGTCGGCGGCGAAGGCGACGAAGGGGAGGAGGAAAAGGCAGAAGCTCAGCAAAACGCCAATGAAGGCATTCTGTCGCGCCCCCCTCTGGCCTGCCGGCCATCTCCCCCACGAGGGGGGAGATTGGCGGTTCGGCCGCCGGCTAGCCCTTTCAGACGTTGGAGCTTGGCGAAAGCCAACGTGACATCCAATCTCCCCCCTTGTGGGGGAGATGGCCGGCAGGCCAGAGGGGGGCGCGAAGGAACGCAAAGCTGACAGGCTCGATTAAATCGCCGCTCACCCGCCCTGCTTCGTGCTGGTGCCGAAATTGACCTTCGGCACCTGCATCTTGTCCTCGTCGACGGTGAAGTTGGCGAAGGGCTCGTTGCCGCGGAACCAGAAGGTCGCCCACAGCACGGACGGGAAGGTCTTCAGCGTCAGATTGTAGTCCCTCACCGCCTGGATGTAGTCGCGCCGCGCAACCGCGATGCGGTTCTCGGTGCCTTCGAGCTGCGCCTGCAGCGCGAGGAAATTCTGGTTGGCCTTGAGGTCGGGATAGGCTTCCGAGACCGCGATCAGACGCGACAGCGCGCTGGTCAGTCCGGCCTGGGCATCCTGGAACTTCTTCAGCGCGTCCGGGTCCTTCAGCGTCTCCGGGGTCACGGTGATCTGCGTCGCCTTGGCGCGCGCCTGAACGACCGCGTCGAGCGTGTCCTTCTCGTGCGAGGCATAGCCCTTCACCGTCTCGACAAGGTTCGGGATCAGATCGGAACGGCGCTGATACTGATTGAGCACCTCGCTCCAGGCCGCCCTGGCGTTCTCTTCCGCGGTCGGAATGGTGTTGTAGCCGCAGCCGGCAAGCAGCGGCAGCACGAAAGCCATCACCAGGAAGGCGGGCAGATTGCGGAAGACGGAAGGTGGTGAGAGGCGCTCGGTAATCATGAATGGTCCCTCGACAGAAGTTGCATGCGAAGCATTACCACAATCCACGCGCAAGAAAATGTCCGGCGCATGACGCCGGTCCCGGTTCAGCCGTGAGCCACTGTGAATGGCGGCGCGAACAAGTTAAGCTGCGGGCCGGAAAGGACAATTGCCATGGCAGAGCGCCGGGACGACGAGGCCGAATCGCGCCGCATCCTCGAACGCGTGCAACAGGAAACGTCCCCAGGCGGCGCGTCGTTCATCACCCGCGCGGCGAAGGATGCCCGCGACCGCGTCACCGCCGCCGACACGGACCGCACCGATCCCATCGAATATTGGGGAACCCGCATTGGCCGAACGCTCGGCTTCGTCATTGCCATTGGGCTATTGGCCTGGCTGGTGTATGCCGCCACGCGTGGCGGTTAGGAATCAAGCCTCATGAATGCAGAAAAAACCGACGCGCCGCGCGCGGTCATCGTCATCTCCAGCCATGTCGCCCGGGGCTCGGTCGGCAATCGCGCCGCGGTGTTCGCGCTGGAGACGCTGGGTTTCCCGGTCTGGGCAGTGCCGACCGTCATCCTGCCCTGGCATCCGGGGCACAGCCGAGCCACGCGCATCGTGCCGCCGCTCGACCAGTTCAAGGCGCTGATGGCCGATCTCGAGCGGGCGCCCTGGCTGGGCGAGGTGCGGGCCGTGCTTTCGGGCTATCTCGGCGAAGCGGGCCAGGCGGAAGCCGTTGCCTCGCTCGTCGCCGCCGTCAAGGAAAAGACCCCGAACGCGCTTTACGTCTGCGATCCGGTGATGGGCGATTCCGGCGGGCTCTACGTGCCGGAATCGACGGCCGCCGCCATGCGCGACAAATTGATGCCGATCGCGGACATCGCGACGCCGAACCGCTATGAGCTGGAATGGATGGCCGGCGCGCCGCTGCCCGACATCAAGGCGGTGACGGCGGCCGCGCTTCATGCCGGTCCGTCCACAATGCTGGTGACCTCGGCGCCGGCGATGATGGCGGGCGGCATCGGCAATTTCCTGCTCGACGGCAGCCAGGCGCTGCTTGCGGAGCACCGTGTGATCGAGAGGCCGCCGAACGGGCTAGGCGACCTGACGGCCGCGGTCTATCTGGCGCGGATTCTCTCCGGCCAGGCGCCGGTCAAGGCGCTGCAATCGACCACGGCGGCCGTTTACGAGATTCTCGCGCGCACCGCGAAGCGCGGCGGCGACGAGCTGCAGCTCGAAACCGACGCCCAGAGCCTGTCGCATCCAATGGCCATGGTGCAGCTGCGCCATCTGCTGCATCCCGGGCGGGACAAGCGGGCGTGAAACTGGTCGGCCACGCGCTGGCCGGCGTCGACGGCTGCAAGGCCGGCTGGATCGCCGTCCACCGCGAAGCGGACGCCGCGCCGTCCGTCTCGGTCTTCCCGAGCCTCCAGGTGCTGCTCGATGCGCTGCCCGATGCATTGATCGCCGTCGACATGCCGATCGGCCTGCCGGATTTTTCAAGCAAGGGCGGCCGCGGGCCGGAGGCGCTGGTGCGGCCGCTGATCGGCGCGCGGCAATCGAGCGTGTTCGCCATCCCCTCGCGCGCGGCGCTCTATGCCGACACCAGCGACTTCACCACGATCGAAGCCTGGTATGCGGCGCAGCGGCGGGCGAGCGCGGTGGCCATGGGGAC
>NZ_RZSB01000679.1:0-3263 GCF_004023285.1 Mesorhizobium sp. M2A.F.Ca.ET.067.02.1.1 | reverse complement strand
GCCCAGAACGCCCTGGAAGGTGAAGGGCACCAGGATGAACAACAGCATGCAGAGCAGGCCGGAATAGAAGATCGCCTTGAACGTGTCGGTGCCGGGGTTCTTGAACTCCGACGTGTAGCAGACCGCGGTCTCGAAGCCGTAGGTCGACCATGCGGCGATGAACATGCCGCCCAGCACGAGTGTCCAGCCGGCGATGTTCCACGACCCGGGGTCGGGCGCATAGGCCGCCGCCAGCGGCACCAGCGGCGAGAAGTTGGCGTAGTCGATCTGGCCGGTGATGATCGGCACCACGCCGACGATCAGCATCGGGATGATGACCAGCAGGCCGATATATTTCTGCACATTGGCCGTGCCGAGGATGCCGCGATGCTGGATGGCGAAGATGACCAGCATCAGCACCGCCCCTATGAAGAAGGTGGCGTTGAGCGTGAAGGAGACGGGTCCCAGCGTATGGCCCCACAGCGTCCAGGTGCGGATCGCCGGCGTCGCGGCGGCCGTCACCGCCGCGATGGCGTCGGCAGGGGCCGTCCCCGCATGCGCGGCGATATAGGCGACGACCTCCGGCGAGGTCTCGGAGAAGACCGGGATCGGTGCCAGGGCGTTGAGGATATAGGCGGCGGCGATGGAGCAGCCGAGCGACAGCACCGGCGACCAGGCGAACCAGTTGCACCACACCGACAGCGGCGCGATGAATTTCGAATAGCGCAGCCAGGCGGTAGCGCCGTAGATCGAGGCGCCGCCCGACTTGTTCGGGAACAGGCCGGCAATCTCCGCATAGGTGAAGGATTGCAGGAAACCCATGATCATGGACACCGTCCAGATCAGGAAGGCCAGGGTTCCAGTCGTGCCGGCAATGCCGCCGATCGAGAACAGGACCAGCGCCGGAACGCCGCTCGCCACCCAGAAGGCGCCACGCCAGTCGATATGCCTGAGCAGCTTGCTTTCGGCAGGCTGCTCCAGGGCCGTGCTTATCGTGCTCATATCTTGTGTCTTCCCCTTTTTTCTGTTCCCCGCCGGCGACGCTTCGGCTCTCGCGAAGCTTGCTCCCCGGCCACTATGGCCCAACCGTGGTGTTTCCACTCAGTCGTATTTTTTTCTTTAGAGTGAAGATTGATCCGGCGCGCTTTCGCGTCAAGCGTTTTGTGGATGTCATGCACATCACGCTTGCGAAACATCGGCTCTTTCCTCCTCCCCTTGTGGGGTGAGAAGCGGTCGCGCAGCGAACGAAAAGCCAATTGCTTGGCTTTTCGAGCTTCGAACGCCCTGAGTCTGCGAAGGGCCGGGGGCCGATCCACCTCCCGGTCCCCGCTGCTTCGCAGCGTCCTGGCGTTCGCTGGCATTTCATCGTGCCAGTGGCACGATGAACTCGCCTTCGGGGAACCGGCTGCTCACCCCAAGGGGAGAAGGCAAGGGCTGCCGCTATCAGGATCTCGGCTTGGTCTTCTGCGGATCGTAATGCGCGAAGGCCACGACGCGCGCCGGCAGCCGCTTGGCGTGGCCGTCGAGCTTGCCGATCTCGACCTCCGTGCCGATCTCGGCATGGGTGACGTCGAGCCGTGCCAGCGCGATTGTCTTGCCGAGCACCGGCGAGCGCATGCCGGAGGTAACCACGCCGATCTGGGCGCGGCCGACATGGACGCAGTCGCCATGGCCAACCGGGATGTTGGCGTCGATGTCGAGGCCGACGACCCTGTGCTGCGGATGCTCCTTGCGCCGGATCAGCGCGTCGCGGCCGATGAAGTCGTCGACCTTGGTCTTGAGTGGCACGGTGAAGCCGATGCCGGCCTCGAACGGATCGGTCTGGTCGGAGAATTCGTAGCCGGCGAAGATCAGTCCGGCCTCGATGCGCACCATGTCCAGCGCCTGCAGGCCCATCGGCTTCAGCCCGTGCGGCTGGCCGGCTTCCCAGACGGCGTCGAACACTTTTTCGGCGTCGCGCGGATGGCACCAGATTTCATAGCCCAGCTCGCCCGTATAGCCGGTGCGCGAGACCACCACCGGCACGCCGTTGCCGCCGCCGATGCGCGCGACGGCGAAGCGGAACCATTCGAGCTCGCCGATCGAGGGCTGCACCGGCGAGGTCCAGACGACCTCCTTCAAGATGTCGCGGCTCTTCGGTCCCTGCACGGCGATGTTGTGCATCTGGTCGGTGGAAGAGCGCACCAGCACGTTGAGGCCGAGCTTCTTGGCGGTCTCGCGCAGCCATTCGCCGGAAAAATCGTCGCCGCCGACCCAGCGGAAATTGTCCTTGCCGAGCCGAAGCAGCGTGCCGTCGTCGATCATGCCGCCATGCTCGTAGCACATCGCCGTATAGACGACCTGGCCGACGCCGAGCTTCTTGACGTCGCGGGTGAGCGTGTATTGCAGCAGAGCCTCGGCGTCCGGTCCCGTGACCTCGAACTTGCGCAGCGGCGACAGGTCCATGATCACGGCGTCCTGCCGGCAGGCCCAGTATTCGGCGATGGGACCTTCCTTGGCGAAGGAATTGGCCAGCCAATAGCCCCTGTATTCGACGAAATCGCGCGTGTGCTTGGCAAAGCTCGAATGAAAGGCTGTCTCGCGGGTCATTTTCGGTTCCGAGTCGGGCTTCATGCGCCTGGCGATCGCTCGCGAGAATTTGTGCTGGCCGGAATAGGTCCGCACATGGATGTCGGTGAGGTCCCAGCCATTGGCGGGCGTGGTGTCGTCCGGGCAAGCCGAGGACACGCAGACGATATCGGTCAGGGCGCGCATCAAGACATAGTCGCCCGGCCGCGACCAGGGCTCGTCCGACACCATCACGCCATGCGCGTCGATCGCCGTGTTGAAGAAGAAGTTGATGGCCATCCAGCCGGCGCGGGGCGTGACACCATTGTCGGCAAGCGCCTTGTTGAAGTTCTCCGAGCAGTTGGTGTGGCCCGGATAGCCGATGTCGTCGTAATATTTGGCGGCGCAGGCGAGCGCGAAGGCGTCGTGCCGGCCGCATGTGTCCTGCACCACCTCGACCAGCGGCTCCATGTCCTGATCGTAATATTTCGAATGCAGGCCGGGCATCGGATAGGCCGAGCCCATCAGCGTGCGCGTTGTCGTCACGTCGAGCGGCAGGTCGCAGCCCTTGTCCAGCTTGCGCGCCGAAAAGCACTGGAAATCGGTGCACTGCCGGCCGTCGACGTCGATGATCTGCAGATAGTCGCCGGCCTTGACGAAATAGGATTCGGCGGTCGCCGACTTCACCCTGAGATCGAGCACCGGATCGGCGAGCGGATCGGCAAGCTGCCCTCTTG
>NZ_RZSB01000678.1:0-3266 GCF_004023285.1 Mesorhizobium sp. M2A.F.Ca.ET.067.02.1.1 | reverse complement strand
GGAGGCAAGGATGGTCATCGTCAGTTTTCTTTATCCAATACTGAGCAAGCACGCTTCGATGCTGCCCATTATGTCGAGAAACATGTGCCCTTGGCCCCGGGCCTGCTTGGCGGCGCCGTCAGAGGCATTCATCGATGCCGGCTACACCAAGCGTCAGGCGCTCGAAGTGCTGATAGGGCTTGCCGCCAAGCTCATCTCCAACTTCACCAACGCGCTGGCCCATACCGAGCTTTATGATCGGGTGAAGCCGCTGGCTTGGGTACATCCCAGCGAGCGCTGAAGCGCACCCCCCACTCCACGATAGAGACAGAGAAGCATGATGATGAAGAATATCCTGATTGTATCTGCGCACCCCGAACCAACTTCGCTCACCCGGCAGTTGGTCGATGTTACTGTCGAGACGCTTGGCGCCGCCGGACACGAGATCGTGCAATCCGAACTTTACGGCATGAAGTGGAAAGCAGTGTTCGACGCCGACGACTTTCCCGTCCGCACCAATCCCGACCGGCTGTCGTTCATCATGGAATCCGGCCATGCCTATGCGACCGGCAACCAGACGCCGGATGTTGTCGCCGAACAGGCCAAACTCCTTGCCGCGGACGCGGTCATCCTGCAGTTCCCGCTGTGGTGGTACAGCGTGCCCGCGATCCTGAAGGGCTGGATCGAACGCGTCTATGCCTTTGGTTTCGCTTATGGCTACCAGAACGGCACCAACGAGTTTCGCTTCGGGAACGGCATCCTGAAGGGCAAGCGCGCGCTGGTAAATGTTCAGGCCGGTGGACCTGTGGTGGACTATGGCCCGCGCGGGATCAACGCGCCGATTGAGCAGCTGCTCTTTCCGCTGACCCACGGCGCGCTCTTCTATCCGGGCATGGATGTGCTGCCCACGCACGCTGTCTACAGCGCCGGCCATGTCTCCACCGCCGAAGAGGTCGAGGCGATCAAGGCGGGCTGGCGCGCGCGACTCGCCGGGCTGTTCACGGACGCGCCAATCCCGTTCCGTGCGCAGAACGGAGGCGATTTCCCCGATCGCCACACCATGGCGGATGACGTCGCGCCGGGCCAGACCGGCATCGTCGCGCATGTCGAAAGGGTGGTCGAGACGGTTGACGCGTGAGGCACGACGATCATGAAGCCTTCGCTGATCGCGCTGGCCGCGGGAGCATTTGCCATTGGCGCGACTGAGTTCGTGATCATCGGCCTGGTTCCCGGGATCGGGCGCGATCTCGGGATAACGCTCCCGGCGGCTGGTCTGTCGTTTCCGGCTATGCCCTCGCCGTGACGGCCGGTGCCCCCACGGTCACGGCGTTAGTCGGGCATCTGCCGCGCCGGCCGCTAGCGGTTGGATTGATGCTGCTGTTCGCACCCGGCAATCTCTTGAGCGGCTTCGCGTCCGGCTATGGCGCGATGCTGGCGGGACGCATCATCGTCCCGCTGGGCCTTCCCAATCGGGAAAGCCCTCGCACTGGTATCTCAGTATTGTGGTTTCGACCGTGTAGGCCAGAACAGGAAGGCGGCGGTGAGAGCTGCGGTGATAGCGAAATGGCACGTACTGGCTTCCGACGACCAGCGGCTCGTCCACAGGCTGCGGTCAAAGGCTATGCGTCGCCAGCGCCACGCACCGCGCTTCGGAAACGGAGATCAGAAGGTTCGATTTCAACCTCGGCGACGTACCGAGCAGTATGCCGAGTAGTCTTCGGCTCTCAGAACATCGATCGACAATATCGGATTCGTGGACACCCTCTTCCTGGAACCGCATCCCAGCTTAAGCGGAGAACATCATGATTTCACCCTACACAATAAACGTCCCTGACGAACGGCTCGCCACGATCAGAGCCAAGGTCGAGGCTTATGACTGGAGCCAGCTGCCGGATGCGGGAGGCTGGTCGGCGGGGGTCGGGGTTGATGACCTCAAGCGACTCGCCGCTTATTGGCGGGACAGCTATGACTGGCGTGCGGTCGAACGGCGCCTCAACGCGCTGCCCAACTTCACGGCCGACGTGGAAGGCGAGCACCTCCACTTCGTTCATGTGAAAGGCGACGGCTCCAAGCCGCCCGTCCTGCTTCTCCACGGCTGGCCGGGCTCGTATCTCGAGTTCGAGCGGCTGTTGGAGCCGCTCGCAGCGGACGGGCACGATGTTGTCGTCCCCTCGCTTCCTGGCTTCGCGTTCTCCAACCCGATCACGCGCCCGATCGGCCCGCGGCGGGCTGCTGCGCTCGTGCATGGGCTGATGATTCAACTGTTCGGCGACGCGCGGTATTTCATTCAAGGGGGCGATTGGGGCCACGGCATCGCGGCCTGGGCAGCGCATGATCGCCCGGACGCTCTGCTCGGCATCCATATTAACATGATGACCGTGCGTGCGGAGGACGCCGCTCCGACGACCGGCGAGGAGAAGTCCTTCGCCGCCAAGCGGGCCGCGATTGCCGATCAGGAGAGCGCCTACTTTCACGAGCAGGAAACCCGTCCGCAGACGCTCGGCATCGCGATGGCCGACAGCCCGGTGGGAGCGGCGGGCTGGATACTCAAAAAGTTCGGAAAGTGGGCCGATCTCCCGACAACCGCCAATGGCGACCCCGACATCTGGAGCAAGTTTTCCGAGGAGGAACTCCTCACCAACATCATGCTCTACATCGCGCCGGCATCGTTCGTGACTGCAACCTGGATCTACTACGGCAGCCGGCTTGAGAAGTCGCTAATGCTTCCGGCCGGCACCCGCATCCAGGTGCCGACCGGCGTTGCGGCCTTCCCCGATCCGGTGTTCTTGCCGCCGCCGCGCTCGTTCGCGGAGAAGACCTACAACATCGTGCATTGGACCGACATGCCGCGGGGCGGCCATTTCGCCGCGCTGGAAGAGCCGGAACTGATGCTGGCCGACCTGCGCGCCTTTATCGCGACGGTGTCGGGAGCGCGCTCCTGAAGGTGGAGATATCTCCGAACCAAATTCATCGTAACCGAGGCTTTTACGACGGGCGAACAAGCGAGGTAGGCGTCGATCACGTCGCCGGCTCCTGCTGGTGCGAAGACGGCGTGACCCCAAAACCGGATGCTGGGGCGCCCCAACGGTGATCGCAGCTGCAATGACGAACGTTTCGATAGGAGTAGAAAAATTGCGTTTCATTGATGCCGTGACGGGCGATGCCGCTGCAATAGTGTCAGTCGT
Source organism: Mesorhizobium sp. M2A.F.Ca.ET.067.02.1.1 (assembly GCF_004023285.1). Classification (NCBI taxonomy): domain Bacteria; kingdom Pseudomonadati; phylum Pseudomonadota; class Alphaproteobacteria; order Hyphomicrobiales; family Phyllobacteriaceae; genus Mesorhizobium; species Mesorhizobium sp. M2A.F.Ca.ET.067.02.1.1. The sequence goes on along the minus strand of NZ_RZSB01000678.1, from coordinate 102 downwards.
GAACCGGGCATACAGGGCCAATGGCGCAGTTGAGGGATGGACCAACGAGCGTGGGTTGCTTGATGGACCGCGCATCGGCGAGGAGGGCGTTCGTGCGCTCAT
>NZ_RZSB01000677.1:0-3267 GCF_004023285.1 Mesorhizobium sp. M2A.F.Ca.ET.067.02.1.1 | reverse complement strand
TGACTGGAGGTCAGAAAATGAACATCAAGAGCCTTCTTCTCGGCTCCGCTGCGGCCCTGATCGCAGTTTCGGGCGCCCGCGCCGCCGACGCGGTGACCGTCGCCGAGCCGGAACCGGCTGAATACGTCAAGATCTGCGACGTGTACGGCTCGGGCTACTTCTACATCCCCGGCACCGAAACCTGCCTGCGCATCGGCGGCTATGTCCGTTACGACATCGGCGTCGGCGACGTCGGCTCGTTCGACGGCGCGACGTCCGCCGATGTTGAGGACGGCGGCAGCAACGACACCTTCTACAAGAATGCCCGCTTCACCCTGAAGACCTGGACCGGCCAGGAGACCGAGCTCGGCACCTTGAAGACCTACACCGAGACCCGCTGGAACTTCGGCAACCGCAATGCCGACCTGGGCGCGCTCGTTGATCCCGATGGCGCGGGTCCGCTCCCCGCGGCCAACGCCGTCAATCCGGCCTTCAACAAGGGCACTTCGCTGAACTTCGCCTGGATCCAGCTCGGTGGGCTGCGCGTCGGTAAGGACGAATCGGCCTTCAACACGTTCATCGGCTACGCCGGCAACGTCATCCAGGATACGCTGGTTCCCTATGGCGACTTCGACACCAACGTCGTCCAGTACTACTTCGACGCAGGCAACGGCTTCTCGGCCGTGATCTCTCTCGAAGAAGGCTCGGGCGGCGGCACTGATGGTGTCTACGGCGTGGGCACGATCGACAGCTATGTTCCGCATGTCGTCGGCGGCGTGAAGTGGACGCAGGGCTGGGGCGCCATCACCGGCGTTATCGCTTACGACAGCAACTACGAGGAAGTTGCCGGCAAGGTCCGCTTGGACGTGAACGTCAATGACGCGATCTCGCTGTTCATCATCGGCGGCTACGGCACCGATGACAACCTGACGGACCCGACCTATGCCTTCGCAGCTGGCGGCCGCGGCTTCTACAAGCAGTGGGACGGCAACTGGGCAGTCTGGGGCGGTGGCACCTACAAGTTCAACGAGAAGACCTCGTTCAACGCTCAGGTCTCGTATGACGAAGGTGAGAACCTCGGCATCGCCGCCAACATCGCCTACGACATCGTTCCCGGCTTCACGGTTACGGCCGAAGTCGACTACGTCAATGCAGGCAGCATCAACGAAGCCGATGGCCTGAACCACAACTGGACCGGTATTACTGATGGCGACGACGCCATCGGCGGTCTCCTCCGCTTCCAGCGCTCCTTCTAAGGGCTGGACTGCTACAGGTGAAATCCGGCCCGGGCGTCTCCACGCCCGGGCCGTTTTTATTTTCCGCGGTTGGTCAACGCAAACGAAAGGATGGGGGTGAAACGGTAAGCTGATTGAGTCTGATGGAACGATTTTGTGGGATCCGCTTCGGCGGATGGGATCGGCCGCAAGACTCGAAAACTCTTGAAAGGACATCTCCGAACGGTTAGGGCTGAAGGCTTAACCACAGGGGGTGTGGCTAAAAATGTCGAACGAAGCGGTTCAAGAGGCCGAGGCCTCTGGTCATTTTGCGTTCTTTTCTTCTCAGAATTCGAAGTTCAACTACACGTTCAACAAGATCCGGGAAGTAAAATCGCACAGGATCGGGGAACTCTTTGCAGCATACCGAGATATACTCTGGGATGATGGGCGGCATAAATACAATGTCAGCTCTTTCATCGGTGAAATAGACGAGATCCTTCTCGGAGAGCGTTTCAGCACCTTTGACCAGAACACCCTGGACAATCTTATCGGGACCTTGCGCCAGCGCGGGAACAGCAACGCAACCATCAATCGCAAGATGGCTGCACTCAGCAAGCTGCTGCGCAAGGCTCACAAGATGGGAGATATCCACAGCCTGCCTGAGTTCCGCCGCCAGAAGGAGCGGGCAGGACGGATTCGTTTCCTAGAAAGGGACGAAGAGGCAAGGCTGTTCGCCGCCATCAGGAGCCGCAGCGAGGATGCTTACAGGCTCTCCGTCTTCCTGGTCGATACCGGCTGCCGCCTCGGCGAGGCGCTCGGCCTGATCTGGAACGACATCCAGGAGCATCGCGTCTCCTTCTGGATCACCAAATCCGGCCGCAGCCGCACCATTCCGATGACCGAACGGGTCAAGGAAGTCATCAAGCTGCCGCCGAACACCGAAGGACGCCGGCCGAAGGGCCCGTTCACCAAGCTTAGCCAGGCGCAGTACCGCGCCATCTGGAACGAAGCGAAGGCGGAAGTCGGTCTCGGCGCCGATGAGCAGGTGGTGCCGCATATTTTGCGTCACACTTGTGCTTCCCGCCTCGTTCAGGGCGGTATCGACATCAGGCGCGTCCAGATGTGGCTTGGCCACCAGACGCTGTCGATGACCATGCGTTACGCGCACCTCGCCACCAACGATCTTGATGGCTGTGTCGTCGTTCTCGAGAAGCCGCGTGCCGATCAGGCGCCGAGCGCCGCGGAGAACTCCGTCTTTGCCTCTCCCCTGACCGCGCCGTCACCTGGCAAAGCCGCTCGCAAGGAGAGCGGAGCGGAGCCGGCAAAGGCGCGGCGCAAGAGCTCCAAGGGCAAATAGGCACGCGCCGCGTGCCGGAGAATCTATATTTTATCGACAAGCCCGAGGTTGAATTAGTCTCGGGCTTTACTTTATTTTGATTCGCGCTCTGCCCGATCGAGGAAATCCGCAATCTCCCGCGGCAGAGTGCCGGTTTCCAGAAAGGGAGCGTGTCCCTGACCTTCGACGGTGATCGTCTCCATGCCGGGATGACGTCTTCCCATCTCCTCGACGCTCGCAGCTGATAATAGTTTTGAATTGCCGCCGCGAATGGCAAGCAGCGGCACGGCGGCCAAAGCATCGAACTGCGGCCACAGACCCGGCAACGGCTTGCTGAAATCGATGCCGGCCAGCGTGTCGACCAGCGCCGGATCGAAATCCGGCACCCAGCCCGCCGCCGTCTCGCGGCAGATTGCCCGGACCATCCTCGCCCAGTCGACGTCGGTGAGCGCCGGGAAATCGGCGCCATGCACGCGCCGCTGGGTATCCACCGCCTCGGCGAGTGTCTTCGGCTTCGGCGCGCGGTCGAGATAGGAGCGGATATGGGCCAGCCCCTCCGCCTCGATCACAGGGCCGATGTCGTTGAGCACGATGGCCTTCAGCACGGTCGGCTTTAATGCCCCGAGCACATGGATGATCAGGCCGCCGCGCGACGTGCCGACGAAGGCTGCGTGCTCGACGCCGAGCGCCGACATCCCGGCAAGCACGTCGCCGGCTTCGACCCCGACATTATAG
>NZ_RZSB01000676.1:0-3268 GCF_004023285.1 Mesorhizobium sp. M2A.F.Ca.ET.067.02.1.1 | reverse complement strand
GTGCTGCTGCTCGACGAACCGCTCTCGGCCCTCGACAAGAAGCTGCGCGAGCAGATGCAGGTCGAATTGCGCCGCCTGCAGCAGGCGGTCGGCATCACCTTCGTGCTGGTCACCCACGACCAGTACGAGGCCTTGGCTATGTCTGACCGCATCGCCGTGATGTTCGGCGGCCGCATCGCGCAGGTCGCCTCGCCGAAGGAGATCTACCAGCGCCCGGTCAACCGCCAGGTCGCCGACTTCCTAGGCGGCATGAACTTCGTCAAGGCCGAGATCGTCGAGGAGAACGGCGCTTCGCTGCTGCTCGACACGCTGGGCTTCGGCCGCGTCAGGACCGACAAGCCGAAGGCTTTCATGCGCAATGGCGGCGCGGCGACGCTTGGCATCCGGCCCGAACGGCTGCGCGTTCTGTGGGACAATGCGTCGGCAAAATTCGAGGTCGCCGGCAAGGTCGTCGAGCGGCATTATTTCGGCGAGATCACCCATCTGATCGTCGAGATACCGGGGCTCGAAAAACCGCTCTCGGTGACCGAGACCAATGATTTCGGCGCCGACGATATTCCGGTCGGCGCCCCGATCCGCCTCGCCTACGACCCCGAGGCCTTGGTGGCGATGGCCGACTGAATCCTTGCGGCAGCGATGCGGCCGGCGACGATCGCGCCCTCGACATAACCCGGGAAGGACGGCGAGACTTCCGAAGCGGCGAAATGGACATGCGGCACGCCAGCAAGGATCACGCGCTCGGCATCGCGCGCGGTCACATCGATGATGAGGTCGCTATAGGCGCCGCCGCTCCAGCGGTCATGCGTCCAGTCGCGCGCGCTGAAATCGATGAAGTCGGCGGCCTGAGCGCCAAGCGCCTGGACAAGTCTGGCGGTGATTTCCGCCTGCAGCGCCGCCTCGCCGAGCGGATGCCAGCGCAGCGCGAGCGGCCCGCCGACAAAGACGATAAGCGCGGCGTGACCGGCATCCTGGCTGGCGTCGCAGGCAAACAGCCCCGGCTGATCGCGCCACATCACCATGCCGCACAGGCCCCGCTCGCGCCAGAACGGCTTTGCGTAGCGCACCAGGATCTTGATCACCGCGCCGCTTTCCCAGACGCCGAGCGCGCCTGCGAGTTCCGCCGGCAAGGCTGGTGCGAAGTCGAGCTTGGCGGCCGTCGCCGGCGGCAGCGCGATCAGAACCTCGCGCGCTTCAATCGTGGCCGCGCCGGTGCTGACGCGAACGCCTTGCTGGGCGCGCTCGACACGCGTCGCCGCCTGGTTCAGGCGCAGCCGGTCGCCGAGCTCGGCGGCCAGATCCTCGGCTAGCGATTGCATGGTGTCGCCCAGAAAATACTGCAGCTCGAACACCTCGTTGGTGATGCGGCGATCATTGTCGATCAGATACCAGAGCGGCACTTTGTCCAGCGCCAGGCACCACAGGCCCTCGATCATCGAACGGAAGGTCGCCTTGGCGTCGGCCGTGTCCTTCTGGCGCTCGAGCCATGTCGCCACGGTCAGTCCGGCGATCGAGGCATCGTCCGGCTCGATCCTGTTCATGCGCTCGCGGATCGCCATCGCGACCTGATAGGTCCGCTCGGCTTCCTCGACCGACATCGACGGATGGGTGATGAACTCGCCTTCGATATAGGTCTCGACGAAGCTCTTGCCCCGCGCCTTGGCCAGCGCCATCAGCTCGGGCATGTCCTGGCATAGGAACTGCCCGCCGCTGTCGATCAGCTCGCCGAGTCCGTTGCGGACAGCCTCCACCCTGCCGCCGACACGATGGCGTGCTTCAAGGACAAGGAAATCGATACCCGCCCGCTTCAGCTCGAGCGCGGCGCATAAGCCGGTGAAACCGGCGCCGACGATGACGACGTCGGTTCTTTCAATGATGCTCTTCAATAGCCGGCCTTGATCTTCTCGAATTCGGCGACCATGCGCTGCTTGAGGTCCGGCGCCACCGGCTGCTGGAACAGCGTCTTGTCGAGGAACTTGTCGAGATTGTCGAAGCCGCGCTCGGTGAGCAGCTTCTGGTCCATCGCCGCCATGCCGGCGCTGTTGCCGTGACCGTAGCCGAAGGTCTTCACCATATATACTCCGAAACGCCCGGCGCGTTGACCGCGCTCAGGAAATCATAGGCCTGGTCGAGCTTGCCCGGTGCATCCTTGAGCAGCACATAGCCGCACACCCAGGTCGAAATGCCTTCCTTGGTGTCACGGTTCATGGCGATCGGCATCCCCTGGCCTTTCAGCGTCACATAGGTCTCATTCCAACCCCAGACCAGGTCGACCTCATTGCCCGTGAAGGCCTGGTTGAGATCGGTGTCGTCGGTCCAGTAGAAGCGGACATTCTTGTGCACGTCGCGCAGGAAGGCGGAAGCCTCGCTGAACTGCTCGTCCGTCATCTTGGTCCAGTCCTTCAGGCCGATGACCAGGCTCGCCAGCGCATAGGCGTCGTCGACATTGTCACCGATGGTGACGCGGCCCTTGAACTTCGGATCGGCGAAGATCTTCAGCGATTGCGCCTCGTCCGCCGTCACCTTGTCAGTGCGGTAGAACAGTGAGGTGTTGCCCCAGTCGAACGGCATGAACCAAGCCTTGCCGTCGGCGGTGGTGGCCAGATCCTTCATCGCCATGATGCCGGGATTGAGATCTTTCCAGCCGGCGATCTTCGAAGGTCGAGCGGCTGCAGCAATCCCGCCTCGCGCCACTTCACCACGCTTTGCGAGCAGGGATGCGCGATATCGGCCTTGAAGCCGGCGCGCATCTTCTCGAAGGCCTCGTCCTCGTCGCCGAAGAAGGAGAAGGTCGGCTCGGCATTGTATTTGGCTGTGTAGGCCGGATGCAGCAGCGGATCCTCGTAACCGGACCAGTCGAAGACGACGAGGTCGCCGCCGCCTTCCGCCAGCGCATAGGCGGTGCCCGCGCCGACTGTGACGAGCGCGGCCAAGGCAAGGCGGCGAAGCATGGTCTTCATGGCGCGAAAAACTCCCCCATCGCGAATATATCGGGAGAGGTTAGGAGAATTCCCGGACTTTGGCGAGCCTGCTGGCTCCGTTTCGAATTTGCGGCAGAGATCGCTAAACTGTCAAAATCAGCGCTGCCCCTCATTGCCCTGCCAGGCATTTCTCCCCGTATAGTGACGGGGAGAAAGAGGCTGTTGTCCGAACCGGATAGATAGGTAACAGAATGGACCGATTAGATGGGTGACAGTTTTCTTGCCAGCCGGGAGGACCGGCGATGGTTTGGCGAGAGACTGGCATCATGGATGAGCGGCTTCGTTTTGTT
>NZ_RZSB01000675.1:0-3276 GCF_004023285.1 Mesorhizobium sp. M2A.F.Ca.ET.067.02.1.1 | reverse complement strand
ATCCAAGAAGGCTCTCAGCGGTCGCGACAAGCGCGTCTTCGCGTGATCGCGGCGTCCAGCCAAGCAGGCGCATGGCCTTGGCGCTCGTCGCGTTCCTGGCTTTGCCCAATTCCGTCACGATCTGAGCCGCCTGCCCGTCGAACAGCCCGGCGATCCGGACAAGCCAGTCCGGCAGCTCTCTTGTGGTAACCCGCGACGCCGCATTGCCGAGCCGCGCTTTCAGCGTCCGCTCGATCTCCAGCATCGTCATGAAATCGCCGCTGATGGCCAGGAACCGCTCGCCTTTGGCCGCAGGATTGGTCATGGCGCGCAGATGCAGGTCGGCGACGTCGCGCGCATCGACCACGCCGAAGACCATGCGGGGCAGTCCGGGCATCTCGCCATCCATCAGGCGCCTGATGAAATCGGTCGACGTCGAATGATCCGGCCCCAGGACCGGCCCGAAGATGCCGACCGGATTGACCACCGCCAGTCCCAGTGCGCCGCCTTGGGTGGCAATAAAATCCCACGCCGCCCGCTCGGCGAGCGTCTTCGACTTCACGTAGGCGCCGACCTTTTCCGAAAGGTTGGTCCAGTTCTCCTCCGTGAACGGACGTCCGACGACCGATGACTGGCCATAACCGACAGCGGCAAAGGACGAGGTGAGCACCACCCGTTCGACCCCGGCATCGCGTGCGGCCCGCAGCACGCGCAACGCCCCTTCCCTGGCAGGGACGATCAGGTCGTCCTCATGCTTCGGCACGCCGGGCGGAAAAGGCGAAGCGACATGAAGGACGTACCGGCATCCGGCGACCGCCTCAGACCAGCCTTTGTCGCTCATGAGATCGGCATGGGCGAAGGAAAGCGCGTCGCCCGGCTCGGCGCCGCCGACCTCCAGCATCGCACGAACATCGGCTTCGCGCCTGGCCCGCGCACCGTGGTGCGCACGCGGTAGCCAGCGTTCAGAAGCGCTACGATGCAATGAGCGCCGAGAAAGCCGGATCCGCCGGTCACAAGCACCAACTCGCCGCTCATGCCCGCCTCCCTTCGGCACTGTTCCGACCGATGCGGCGCAGTCTGTCAGATGGCGACCTGCGTGCCAATCTCCACGACGCGTCCGGTCGGGATCTGGAAATACTCCGTCGCGTCCGCCGCCGTCTTGGCCAAGCCGATGAACAGCCGGTCCTGCCAGATCGGCATGCCGGAATTGGGTGAAGCCTTCAGCGAGCGCCGCGACAGGAAGAAGGACGTCGTCATGATGTCGAACTTCCAGCCCTGCTTGCGGCAGATGGCCAGCGCGCGCGGAATGTTGGGCTGCTCCATATAGCCGAAGGTCAGCGTCACGCGCATGAACAGCTCGTTGACCGTCTCCAGCTTGACCCGCTCGCTGTCGGGCACGATCGGTTGCGGCGCGGTCACCACCGACAGGATGACGTTTTTCTCGTGCAGCACCTTGTAGTGTTTCAGGCTGTGCATCAGCGCCGTCGGCGCGCTGAGCCGATCGCTGGTCAGGAACACGGCGGTGCCTGAGACCAGCTGTGGCTTCTTCTTCAGCAGGTTCGCCGCCAGGAAATCGAGCGGGATCTCGTTGCGGCGCGTCTTGTCGAATAGGTAGCGGCTGCCCCGCACCCAGGTCCACATGCCGAGGATGATGGCGAAGGCAACAGCGAGCGAGGCCCAGCCGCCCTCGAACACCTTGACGATGTTGGAGGCAAAGAAGCCAACGTCAATAAGCGCGAACAATGCCGTCAGCGCAACTGCCGGCCAGATGTTCCATTTCCAGATCCGAGTCATGACGACGAAGAGCAGCGTCGTCGTCACCAACATGTTCCCGGTCACCGAGATGCCGTAGGCCGAAGCCAGCTTGCTGGACTCCCCGAAACCGACCACCAACAGCATCACCACCAACGCCAGCAGCATGTTGACGCGCGGCATGTAAACCTGCCCGGATTGCTTTTCCGAAGTGTGCAGGATTTCGAGCCGAGGCAGCATGTTGAGCTGCACCGCCTGCCTGGTCAGAGAATAGGCGCCGGAGATCACAGCCTGGCTGGCAATAACAGTTGCCGCCGTCGCCAGCACCACCATCGGGATGAGCGCCCAGCCCTCGTTCATCTCGAAGAACGGATGGCCGACCGTGCCGCCCTTGGCGAGCACATAGGCGCCCTGCCCGGCATAGTTCAAAAGCAGGCAGGGAAACACAATCGCCAGCCATGCCAGCACGATCGGCTTGCGGCCGAAGTGACCAAGATCGGCGTAGAGCGCCTCGGCTCCGGTGACGGCCAGGAACACGGCGCCGATAGTGACAAAAGACACATCGGGTGAATTGATCAGGAAAGCCACAATGTAATGCGGGCTGATGGCCCACAGGATTTCCGGATCGTCGATGATGTGGTTGAGACCGGACAGGCCGATGGCCAGAAACCAGATTGCAGTCACCGGACCGAATACCAGACCGACGCCCCCAGTACCGAACCTCTGCACGGCAAAGACCACGGCGAGAATGACCAGCGTCAACGGAACGACGTAAGGCTGGAAGGCCGGCGTCACGACATTCATGCCTTCGACCGCCGATAGCACCGAGATGGCTGGCGTGATGACCGCATCGCCGAAGAACAGCGAGGCGCCGACGATGCCTATGGCCAGGATAATCGCGGAACGTGTAGCGAAACTGCTGCGCGCCAGCGCCATCAGCGACAGCACGCCGCCCTCGCCGCGGTTGTCGGCGCGCAGCACGAACATGATGTACTTCACGGTCACTGTGATCGTGAGCGACCATATGATCAGCGACAACACGCCCAGAATGTCGGCGCGGTTCGCGACATCACCGCCGGAAGAGGCGTGCAGCGCCTCGCGGAATGCATAGATCGGGCTGGTGCCGATGTCGCCATAGACGACGCCCAGCGCGCCAAGCATGAGCACCTTCGTGCTGTGCTGCTCAATTTCTGCGTGGCTCGATTGGTCGGCGGGTTCTGCGTCTGCACCACCATTGGCAAGGGCCATGGACGACACTCCGATAAAATGCGCGGTGCTCTACGCTTGCTGCAGTGCAATATCAAGTGCCCCAGCGTTAGGGCTCCCATGCCGCCGACGCAAGGCTTTCGGTATACGCAACGGCCGGCTCGTTCATCCGGCGGATCTCGTCAGATCGCGACCTGGGTGCCGATTTCAACGACGCGTCCGGTCGGGATCTGGAAATACTCAGTGGCATCCGCCGCCGAGCGCGCCAGGCTGATGAACAGCCGGTCCTGCCAGACCGGCATGCCGGAATTGGGTGAGGCCTTCAGCGAGCGCCGCGAC
>NZ_RZSB01000674.1:0-3276 GCF_004023285.1 Mesorhizobium sp. M2A.F.Ca.ET.067.02.1.1 | reverse complement strand
CGTCGGGAGTCTTGTCGATTAGGGTATGGCAATTGGCACAAAGAAGTATGATGTTCTCGTAAGAGCCTCTTTCTTCCTCGCTCAACTCTTCTTTGGTGCGAGGCCCACCATCGGTTGCCGCGAATATGTGGGCCATTTCCGACGATATGTGGATATTTTTCAAATCCTTCGGGAAAGAGAGGGGTATTGCACGCTGGGTTCTGGCAAAACCCGGCTGAATCGGTAAAGAGTTTGAGTTTTGTTGCCGGATTTGGATTGGCTTTTCCCCTAGAGCAAGCCACGTCAAGTCTCCTCAGATTGTTAAATTTTCGCAGGCCGGTGGTTATGCGGTACTCTCAAACTTAGGTCAGCGCAGCTTCTCTCTCCCAATTCCCCCCGAGACGAATGAGCTGGGTGAGCTGAAGACTGCTCTTAAAGGCTGCTACTTCTTCGTCAGCTCCATTAGATCGGCCAGATTGGGTGGAGCAATTTCAGAATGAGTGCTGCCATCTACCGGCCGAAAAAGCGCATTGAAAACGATCGCCAACTCAGCTGGTGTGGCAGCTTGGTCCACAGTGAGCGCGCTGTACGTCGTGGCTATAGTTCCTCGGAGTCGCGCATCTGCACCCAGCGCTAGGTTTTGCACTATAACTCGGCTGACATGCCTCAATAACCATGCGAAGGCCAACGTTGGGAGCGTGATGAACGCCAGAGGTACAAGGGCAAGCAGACCAGGGTCCTGCACATTTCCGACGATGCGTTGGTGAGCGTCTGCCACCAGATCGACACCGTAGTGTGTAAGCCAATATATCCCGCTTCCTAAGCCGAGCAGAAACAGTGCACCGAACCCGAACGCTATCGCAACGTGACCGTTTGCTTTCTTAGACCAATATGTAGTCGGCGCCTCCAAAACGAGGCGCTTTCGTACCTTGTCTTCGAGTTCCAATATCCGTGTGCTGGAGTCGGCTAAAGCCTGGGTCAATTGCGCCTGTGTGAATTTGGCGGCGTCGGCTGCGCTTTGACGGAACCTATCGATTTCGGCTTGGGTATCGCTTTGAGTTTTCCCGCTCCAAGTTTCGAACGCGTGCTTCATCTCCTCCGTTTCGTCTCGATGAGCGAGCGCGTCCGACACAACGGCAGTTAACTGATCCGCCTCAGGCTTTATCAGACTGGAGGGAACCAATTCCAAAATGGCGGCCAATCCTGATAGCCAGACAGCCCAGGGGAACGGCTGGCGACCGCTCTGATCAGGCCACGCATTGTGCGGACCAAGAGTTGCCGCAATAGCCGCCACAGCGCCGGGGTAAAGCTTAGGCTTCTCAGCTCGCAGCTTGGAAAGGAAGCGCCCATACAAACCCTCACTTAGGAGAGCGCCCCGGTCCTCAAGAATCTTGAGCGCATCTTCGGGATGTGGGCCGGTGCTCATGGCCTCGTTAAAGATTGCGGTTGTTAGAGGGTCTAGAAAGGCGAGTCCTTGCGAGCCACCTGGAAGCGGGAAGTCTCGGGGCTGATTATATTCCTGCCAGTGTTTGATCTCAGACGTTAAGAAAGCACGCAGTTCATCCTGGGTGCGAAAGATCTTACTCCATCGCTGACGCGGAACACTGAACCTAACCGGGTATCCCCCATCTTTGGATTTTATTGGCATTTGCTACCCCTGCGCCGTTAGCGACCATGATGCTAACTGCCACCCTATTTTTGGATGATCTTCACGCAAAGTAGTTTCCCCTTCAAGCGAGCCGGCGGGGCACTGCTAACGAAAGCCGCCTCACTGCTTGAAACAATGCTCCCGATGCCATTGCAGGAACCGAGGATGCGGTCGTTCCGACAATCGGCTCGGCAGAAGCGCGCGGCGCGTCTTGTTGATGAACCCCTGCACGCTGTCGACGTCGTTGACCTGGCGCGAGATCAGGATCTCCAGATCGTCGGATAGGCTGATCAATCCGCGATCGAACATCCAATGCGCTGTGCCGGACAACGCAATGCCGTTGTTGATAACATCCGGGCCATTCCTTTCGACCGGTCGAATATGGGCGGCTGACACCTCGGCTCGGCCGCCGCCGTTGATCAGCTTCAGCCCCGTAATCGCGCAGCGCTCGTCATAGGCGCGCAGGACGATGCGGCGGAAAATTCGATCCCGCACGATTCGCGATCCGATGTAGTTCGACCGGTCACGGCTCTGCTCAAACTGAAACGGCGCCTGCTCTTCCTGAAAGCCGGTTTCTTCGACGCGCGGCACCACCTCGCTCGCATCGAAAGCCAGATCGATGATGCGGTTGAAATCGGCAGGACTAAGCGCGCGGACGGCGGATTGCGCACGGCCGGATATTCTGCCCTCGTTATTGAGCAGACCGCGTTCGACCAGACCATCGGCCCCACTGAATGGAACAGGATTGACGAAATCGAGGTAGGTTCCGGGTTCGATCAGAGCGAGGTACATGTCAGGCGCCGAAAGATCGGGAATAACCTGCTGGACCTTTGCCATCGCGAAATAACCGCGCGTCTCGGTCACCTTGCTGGGTTCGTAATAGATGATCCAATCGCCGACGCAGGCTTCGACGCGGCGCAGATACTGGCGAGGGAATTGGTACTGCTCAGCGGGGCTGTCATCGTAGATCGAATCTGTGCGGTGAATGAAAACCCCAAATGCCATGGTCTTCTATTTGCTCGGAGTACGTCCGCGCCGATACAGCCTGATGTCGGGTGTTTAGTCTAGGTAGGAGAAAGCTTTTCCTCTGCCGCGACGGATAACTGCCTGTTCCACCCCGCCCCGCTTTCTGCTTGATATCGCCTCCGCCAATGGAGCACCGCCACCGACCCCCTGCGCGCCCTTGCGCCAACGCTTCCTCGCCCGCAGCGCCGATCAGCTCGCCGGGCTGGAGGCAATCGCGCATCACCCCCTCTCGCCGAGCAGGGCAAGCATGCGCGGCGTTCGAGATGACGATGTCGAGGTCCTCGCCCATCGAGTCCCGTGGCGGATCCGACCAGCTCACGGCCCCACAACCAAACTGACCTTTTTTGGGTGGATTTTTTCGGAAGCCGCGAGTCCTGCGGAAAGCTGCCCAGGAATTGGGCAGTTCGATCCTCGGGTGTTGCATTTTTGCTACTACGAATCTCGACAACCCCTGCTAGAAACGCGGCGGTTTTAAATTGGGGCTATGGGCTATGCTTCTTCTTCGTGTTTCCGCGAAATCCGTTCTGCTGGGCGCTGTTTCGGCCGTTGCCTTGATGTCGGCCGCGCATGCCGCCGACGTTGTCCAGGAGCCGGCGGCTCCCGGCTTCAACTGGAGCGGCGTC
>NZ_RZSB01000673.1:0-3290 GCF_004023285.1 Mesorhizobium sp. M2A.F.Ca.ET.067.02.1.1 | reverse complement strand
GCCTACGACCTCACCACCGGCAGGCAACTCTGGCAGGCGCGGCTTCCGGCGGGCGGGCAGGCGACGCCGATGACCTACACGGTGGCCGACGGCCGCCAGTTCGTCGTCATCGTCGCCGGCGGCCACGGCTCGGTCGGCACCAAGCCGGGTGACTATGTGATGGCCTACACGCTGCCCAAGTGAGGGGACGCGTCGGGCTTCAAAGCCCGAGATGGCCCCGCAGGCTGGGTACCTGGTCCAGCACCTGGTTGGTGAGATCGGGGCCGGCGGCGGCTTCGGCCTGCTTGATTAAGGTCTCGCCCGCCTGCTGGATCTGCGCCATGTCGAGGCCGGACGCTTTAAGCGCCGCGATGCCGTTGATCAGCGCGCCGGCCTTCTCGCCGAGCACGCCGCCAAGCGCCCCTTGCAGCGACGACAGGAGGCCGCCGCCCGAATTGGCCGCGCCGGCGGCCATCACGTCATATTTCTGGGCCAGCGCGTCGGCGCCAGGGATCTGGGCGAAGAAAGACGAAACGCTGGTGCCTTCCGCCTCGTGCTCGAGCACCGAAAAGATGGTGCCGACGACCTTCTCGGTGGTGGGCTCGTCGAGGCCGGCTTTCGAGGAAACGGTGTTGATGATGTCCTGGACATTCATGGCATTCCCCTTTTCGTCATTCGTATCGGCAAGGCGGCTCCGGCAATTTCTCGTCCCAATGTGACAGCACCATCAAGCCTTTCGGAAATGACCAAAATGTGATGAATCAGGCTGGCTCCCCGGCGCACCGCTCCGCCAGGAATCCCTCGCAGGATCGTCACCCCGGCGTGACTGGACCCTGCAGCTCTCGACCCTATCTTGCGGATCACCCGCCTGAAGCGCGCCATGTCGAAAATGGATTCCCGTGTCGCGCTTTGGGTTGTTGCTTGATGCATGTCGTTGTCCCAAAACCGCTGCGCATTTTGGGCGACATGCACTTCGTCGAGGACAGCCATGACAGAACCCGTTGCCAAGCCCGTCATCACTCAGGCGATGATCGACGCCTATGACGAATACACGCATCTGACGCTCGACCGGCGCCGCTTCATGGAGCAGCTGACGAGGCTGGCGGGCTCGGGCGCCGCGGCAGCGGCGATCGCGCCGATGCTCGCTGCCAATTCCGCCAAGGCGGCGATCGTCGCCGAGGACGACAGCCGCGTTAAGGGCGAGGAGATCACCTATCCGGGCTCGAGCGGCGAGATGAAAGCCTATCTGGTCAAGCCGGCCGATCAGTCGGGCAAGCTCGGCACCGTCATCGTTATCCATGAGAACAGAGGGCTCAACCCGCATATCCGCGATGTCGCCCGGCGTGTGGCTCTGGAAGGGTTCGTGGCGCTCGCGCCGGACTTCCTGTCGCCGCTAGGCGGCACGCCTTCCGACGAGGATAAGGCGCGCGACATGTTCACCAAGCTCGACCCCGCCCAGGTCGCGGCCGACGGCGTGGCGACGGTTGCCTACCTCAAGAGCCTCAAGGACGGCAACGGCAAGGTCGGTGCGGTCGGCTTCTGCTGGGGCGGCGGCGCGGTGAACCAGCTTGCCGTCCATGCGCCCGATCTCAGCGCCGGCGTCGCTTATTACGGCATGCAGCCCAAGGCGGAGGATGCCGCGAAGATCAAGGCGCCGCTGCTCCTTCACTATGCCGGTCTCGATAGCCGTACCAATGCCGGCATCGACGCCTACAAGAAAGAGCTCGATGCCGCGCATGTCGAATACAAGGTCTATGTCTATGAAGGCGCCAACCACGCCTTCAACAACGACACCTCGGCCGCGCGCTATGATAAGAAAGCCGCCGATCTCGCCTGGGGCCGGACGGTGGCGTTTCTCAAAGAGAAGCTCGCCTAGTCAAACAGTTCAGGTATTTGCTGCCGGCTTATGCATGGCAACGCCCGCGATGACCAGCGCAAGGCCGATGCAGTCGATGACGCTCGGCACCTGGCGCAGCACGACGATTCCGATCAGCGTTGCCGTGAGCGGCAGGAGCGAGAGCATCAGCGCGAAGCTCGCGCGCGGCAGCCTCGCCATGGCGAGCTGATCGCAGATATAAGGGATGACCGAGGAGCAGAGGCCGACGCCTATCGCAGCGACAAGCAGTTGCGGCGACGAGAAGGCGGGCAGCGCCTCGCGGAAGCCGATGGGCAACACGACGAGGAACGCGATCGCCATGGCGGCACCGAGGCCGGCAATGGCGAGGCCTGCCTGGGCGACGCGATGGCCGATCACGATATAGCCGACGAACAGAGCGCCGTTGAGAAAGGCCCAGAACAGGCCGAGTGGATCGCTCGACCATTTCACGTCGATAAGCAGCAAGGTGCCGATGACCGCGACAGCCAGCGCGGCAAAATTGCGCCGGCTGCGCAGGCCGACCAGCGCGACCCCGATCGTGCCGACGAATTCGATCGCCGCCACCAGCGAGATCGGCAGGCGGTCGAGCGCCAGATAGAACGAGCAGTTCATCACCGCCAGACAGGCGCCGAAGGCCAGCAAAAGCAGTCGCTGAGCGCGGTCGGCGCGCGCAAAGACGCGCCAGGGCCTGGTCAAAGGAGCGAAGATGAGAGCGGCGGTGGCAATGCGCAGCCAGGCCATGCCGAGCACGCCGACCTGGTCAAAAAGCAGCACCGCGAAAGCCGGTCCGAGATAGTGGAACACGGCGCTGACGCAGAACCAGACATGCGGCGGCAGCGCGTTGGCCAATCCGCCGCCGAGGGCAACGATAGGGCGCTGGGCGTCGGTTCTGCCGGCGGCCTGGTTTGCAGCTGGAGTTTGCGTTTGGTTGGTCATGCGCGCATTATCGCAGGCGAAATGCATGCCTCACATCTCTGATCAGCGGCCTGTTTGATTTTCTGACTTCCAATGGAAGACAAAAAAATTGAAAAACCTTCGAAATGAAGACGCCGAGCTGGATGCCGTGGACCTGAAGATCCTGCGGCTCCTGGAAAAGGACGCGCGCACCAGAACGGCGGAACTGGCGCGCGCGGTCGGACTGTCGGCGCCGAGCGTGGCGGAGCGCATCCGCAAGCTGCAGGAGAACGGTGTGATCGAGGCCTATACGGTCAGGATCAACCCGGCCGCGCTCGGCATGAAACTGTCGGCCTGGCTGAGGATCAGGCCGGTCCCGGGACAGCTTTCCGTCATGGCGGATATCATTCGCGAGCTGCCGGAGATCGCGCAATGCGACCGGGTCACCGGCGAGGACTGCTTCATCGCGCTGGCACATGTCGGCTCGGTGAGCGAGCTCGAGCGGGTGATCGACCGGATCATCCCTTACGCAATGACCAAC
>NZ_RZSB01000672.1:0-3293 GCF_004023285.1 Mesorhizobium sp. M2A.F.Ca.ET.067.02.1.1 | reverse complement strand
CTGTTCGAGGAGCCGCCGCCAGCCATGAGGCTCGCGCCGGCGGAGCGGACGAAAGCGGTGGAGCAGCTGCAGGCACTCCTGATGGAGGCGATGGTGGCCGTGGCAGATCAGTTGGAGGCGGGCGATGACGAAGATCACGGCTGATCATCTGGTACGGAACGCCATCGTCTATGTCCGGCAATGACGGCTTTCCAGGTTGCCCAGAACCTGGAAAGCCAGCGGCGGCAATATGGCCTGGCCGATCGGGCCCGCCAGTTGGGGTGGCCCGACGTCGAGGTGATCGATGACGATCTTGGCCGATCGGGCGGGGGGGCGCACGCCGGCCCGGCTTCGAAAAGCTTCTGGCGGCAATCTGCGAGGGCCGCGTCGGTGCCGTGCTCTCGCTGGAGGCTTCCCGGCTGGCGCGCAATGGGCGCGACTGGCATACGCTCCTGGAGTTCTGCGGTCTGGTCGGCACGCTGATTGTCTACGAGGACGGCGTCTACGACTCGGCCTCGCCCAACGACCGGCTCCTGCTCGGCATGAAGGGCACGATGAGCGAGATGGAACTCTCGGTCTTTCGGCAACGCTCGACCGAAGCGATGAAGCAGAAGGCGCGCCGGGGCGAACTCTTCCTCACCGTGGCGATCGGCTATGTGAAGGCTGGCGGAGACCGTATCGAGAAGGATGCAAATCGACGTGTCCAGGAGGCCATCGCGTTGGTGTTCCGCAAGTTCGCCGAGCTTCAGACGATCCGCCAAGTGCTGGTGTGGTGCAGGCAGGAAAAGGTTCTGTTGCCTGCCCTGGGCAACAGTGCGGCCGGCCGGGTTATCTGGCGCTTGCCTGTTTATCCGACAGTTCATCACATGCTGAGCAACCCCGTCTATGCCGGCGCCTACGCCTTCGGCCGCCGAACCGCGCGCGTGACGATCGAGAACGGGCGCAAGCGGGTGGTCCGGAGCATGCAGCGCGACTGGCGCAGCTGGGAGGTTTTGATCCGCGACCACCACGAGGGCTATATTGCCTGGGCCGAGTACGAAAGGAATCAACAGCTGATCGCCGATAACACCAACGGCAAGCGGTTCATGAGCCGAGGCGCGGTCCGCACCGGCGAAGCTCTGCTGCCCGGCCTGCTCCGCTGCGCCCGGTGCGGCAAGAAGCTTCACGTCCGCTACGGCCAGACTTATCGTTACGAGTGCGCGGGCGCCTTCAACCAACTCGCGGCGGCGCGATGCATCACCTTTGGCGGAATGCGCGTCGACCATGTGCTTGCCAAGGAAGTGCTGGACAGGCTCCAGCCTCTGGGCATGGAAGCGGCACTGGCGGCCGTCGAAACGCTCAGTCAGCAGCGCTCGGAGAAGAAGAGCCAACTCGACCCAGCGCTGCAGCAAGCGCGTTACGAGGCTGCCAGGGCGCAGCGTCAGTACGACGCCGCCGATCCGGAGAATCGCCTTGTAGCTGGAGAACTGGAGCGGCGATGGAACGAACGGTTGGCTGCAGTTCGTGATCTTGAACTCGAGATGCATCAGCTCGATTCCGACAAGGCGCCGGCGCTGACCGAGGCCGACCGCGAGCGGCTCATGGCGCTCGGTCAGGACCTGGTTCGTGCTTGGGAGAGCCCCGGCACCACGCCAGAGACGCGCAAGAAGATCATCCGCACGGTCATCGCCGAGATCATCGTCGATGTCGTCGGCGATAACCTGGAGCTGATCATCCACTGGCAGGGCGGTGACCATACCCGTCTGATGGTGAAGCGGAACCGCGCCGGCCAGACGCGGTGGACTACCGACGCGGAAGTGGTCGACTTGGTTCGCGCCCTGGCTCGCCAGATGCCTGACGAAACGATCGCCGCGGTACTCAACCGATCCGGTAAGACGACCGGGCATGGCAAGAGCTGGACACGGGGGCGTATCTGCTCCCTGCGCCATCAACATGACATCGCCGTCTATCATGACACGCGGAGAGGTTACGCTCGATGAGGCGGCCGCAGCCCTGACCCTCAGCCAATCGACCATCCGCCGTCTCATCACCGAGGGCGCTCTCCCGGCAGAACAACATTGCAAAGGCGCACCCTGGATCATTCGACACGCCGACCTTGAGCGAGAGGAGATACGCCGGCAGGCCGACCTACGCCGCTCACGACGCCCGCCACCCGACGAGCGCCAGCCAAATCTACTAGATCTTTCAACAGCATGACGGGATGAGCAGTATGAAGCACCATCGTCAGAGCCTGCGAAGAGCGCGTTCTTGCGGTTGAGCGCCATCACCCGTTCATTGTGCCCATGTCGGGGACGAACTGGAAGTTCGTTATCGCTGGCATCCATATTTTGGCCGAGAGGTCAGCGTGCGGCGTGTGGAGCAGCGGGTAACTGGGCAGTTTCTCAGGGTGCAATACCCATCGGGCATTGTCGTATCGATTCCAGGCTGGATGGTGGATTCGGCCGCTTGCGCGGGCATGACATTTGGCCCGCCACAGGTTGATCTCACCGCCTTGTCTGATCTGAAGAGGCTGGTCATGCCGGTCGCTGTTTCCACAAACTTCCCGAGCGAGAATGGAATCGCACGGGAGAAAGTCGATGAAACAGCACAACGTGCCTGCACCGACCTCGGGCAGGCAGATGAGCCTGATATTCGAACCCCACAGGCTGGAGGGGATGAGCAAAGTGGAGCGGGCGAAGGCCTTGCTGACGCTCGCCCAGATACTCATGCAGGCCGCCGGTCTGATCGTCGAGGAGCTCGATGATGACCAGCACTGATCTGATCCCAGCTGCGCTCTTGAAGCGCAAGGCCGTCGTCTATGTGCGCCAGTCGACGCAGTCGCAGGTCATGACCAACCTGGAGAGCCAGCGACGGCAATATGATCTGGTCGACATTGCGCGACAGCGCGGCTTCGCCGATATCGAAGTCATCGACGACGATCTCGGCCGATCAGCAAGCGGAACAGTGGCGCGCCCCGGCTTCGATCGGCTGGTTGCATGGTTGTGTGCGGGCAAGATCGGCGCCGTGTTGTGCCTGGACGCATCGAGGCTCGCACGCAATGGGCGGGACTGGCATCATCTGCTCGAGTTGTGTGGACTTGTCGAAGCCCGCGTCATCGACCACGATGGCGTCTACAACCCCTGCCTGCCTAATGATCGTCTGCTCTTGGGCATGAATGGAAGCATCAGCGAATTCGAACTGGGCGTGCTGAAGGCACGGATGCTTGAGGCCGCCAGATCGAAGGCGCGGCGGGGGAGCTGCGCCTGTCGGTACCGTTCGGGTACATCTGGCATCGCGAAGCTGGGCTTGGGCTCGACCCAGATATACGGCTGCAG
>NZ_RZSB01000671.1:0-3295 GCF_004023285.1 Mesorhizobium sp. M2A.F.Ca.ET.067.02.1.1 | reverse complement strand
CAGATAAGCCTGCACAGCTCGCATTTCCTCCAGAAGCTTCAGCGGATCGAGGTCGGCGGCGATTTCGCTCAGCCTGCTCTTGGCGGCAATCGGCATACCTTCCGCTTGCAGGAGACGCTCGCAGGGAGTCTGTGGTGGATGATAGCGCTTGGCCACCTTCGCGCCGTCGCGTTGCTTGGCAGCCAGTTTGAACGAGGGCTGGAAGAAGTTCACAAACAGCCGGGATGCCCCGTAGAGGCGCGTGATCGCCCTGGCTGCCGCCAAGCCCTCGAAGCGCCGATACCCCAGGAGCTTCCGTACAACCGCGCCATTTTTCTGCTCTATCCACGCTTGGTCGTTCTTACGGTGTTGATGGCTTTTCAAAAGCGCGGCTAAACGACGACAAGAGTTTGGTGCTTGTGGAGGCAACAAAAAGGCGGCCTTTGCAGGCCGCCGAGTGTCGAGGATGTGTGCTTCAGAACGGGGACGGGGCGTTTTCGATATCGCTGTGATCGGTCGGTGTTCGTTGCTGCTCCTGGATAAGTTCCTGGAGTTTGACGCAGTAGTGCGACCAGATGCTGTCGGCGAGATCGTTGAGGAACTCGAAGACCGCGAGCGCCTGTTCGGGTGTCCATTCGGGATTGATGAGGAAGTCGATTCCACGACTGAGGCCGGACGGTTGAGGATCTGGTTTCATGCCGCGGGCACCTTTTCGCCGGAGGAGCGGCTGGTGCGTTTTTCGCGCTGTGCCTTTGATCGCTCGGCCGCTTCCTTGAAGCGATAGGAATCGCCTTCGATGGAGATCACCTCGGATCGGTGCATGAGGCGGTCGACGAGGCTGACGACACAGGCGGCATTGGGAAAGACCTCCGACCAATCAGCGAAGGGTCTGTTGGTGGTGATGATGGTGGAGCGTTTTTCGTAGCGCCGGCTGATGAGCTCGAACAGCAGGTCCGCATGACGGTTCGAGTAGGACAGATACCCGACCTCGTCGATCGCAAGAACGTCGGCGGCGGCGTAGTGGTGAAGCCGTCGGCGCAAGGCTGCGTCGCTGTCGAGGGCGGCGAGTTCGCCGAGCATCTCGCTGGCGGTTCGGAAGAGGACGGTGTGACCGCAGATGAGCGCCTGGTGAGCGACATTGCGAGCAAGTGTCGATTTCCCGACGCCGTTGGGGCCGATAAAGACGATGTTGGCGGCATCGTTCATGAAGGACAGGGTCATCAGATCCTCGACGGCGGCGCGGTCGATGCGGCGAGGCCAGTGCCAATCATAATCGGACAGTTGCTTGAAGTGGCCGAGCCTGGCGGCACGCATGCGTCGCCGCATCGAACGGTCGGAGCGCTCCTCTTCTTCCCATTGAAGGACGGCGGCCAGCCAGTCCGCGCCAGCGATTTCGTCCCAATGGGTGATCAGGCCATTGAGGCGCAACGCCTTGGCCCGGTTGAGCAGGATATCGGGATTATTCATCATCTTTGCCTCCAAGGGTCAGTTGGTCGTAGCTGTCGAGGCGATGCGGCCGCACCGTCGTATCCTTGCGCCGCACATGTTCGGGCAGGCTCGTTTCGAGCGGCGGCGGAGCACCACGGGCGACCCGGCGGCGTTCCAGTACGTCGCGAACCGACCTGGAATGGGAGGCGCCGGCATGCAAAGCTTCCTCGACGGCGGCCTGCAGTTCCTGCGCGCCGTACAGGTCAAGCAGTTTCAGCATCGCGTTTGTGATCGCACCGATATTGGCGCCACGCTCGGCGGCCCGGATCATCAGCGTCTGGCAGGCCGGCACGGCGCGCGCCAGGCTGTTGAGGCCGCGATGCTGGCGCGCCTCGCGCTTGATTGCGACGAGAGCCTTGAGGTGCTGAGGGTCCTCGATCTGCTGGTCACGATCATAGCTGCGACGGTGACTGGCGATCATCTTTGCGCCGTCGAAGACGCGGACCAGGCCGAGATCGGCGCGCACGCTGAGCGTGCGCCGGACATGAGCATGCGGTACCGAGTAATCGTTGAGGTCGAAGCGCACATAGGGCGTTTTGCCGACCCTGGCGGCGACCTGCTCCTCGACGGGGTATGGGTTGGCGGGCAGCGGCAGAAGCAGTGGCTGCTCTTGCGCAAACGCCTGGCGGACCGTTATCGTCCGGTCCTCGGGGCATGGCCGGTCGGCTGCCTGGTTGCGGCACCACTGTTCGGCCTGGGCATTCAGATCGTCGAGGTCGGTGAACTTGCGGGCGATGAAGAATGCTTCCCTTATATGCCGTATGGCGCGCTCGACGCGGCCTTTTTCGTTGCCCCGGGCAACCGCGACAGGACGTGGCTCGAACCGATAGAAGCCGGCGAAGGCAAGCAGCGTCGGATGGAAGCGGATCGCATCGCCCTGGCGCTCGAGCACCGCACTCTTGAGATTGTCATAGAGCAGGACCCTGGGCAGCCCGCACCATGTGTTGAACGCGCCGACGTGACCGCGCAGGAAGTTTTCCATGCGCGCGTCGAGGAAGAAGCGCAGGTAGATGTCGCGTGAGTAGGGTGCGCAGCTTGGTGGCGAAGAGGCCGATCTCCTCTCGCACCGGCTGGTTCCACAAGGTCGAATTGGGCGCCAGTATGTAGACGGCAATCGCGCCGACCTCGACATTCTCGCCGATGCGGAAGGGCGGTTTCGCTCACCTTGCGCGCTACTGGACATCGGCCGCCGACTGCCTGGTCTGTGCGGAGCGCCTTTCGGCGCCGGCGATGGCAAGCAGCCGTCTTCTGCCCGCGGTCGATATCGATCACGAACGCCATCAGCGGCCGGCGGGCGTTGCCGATCTCGATGTGACCGAAGTGGGCCCAGTCGACCTGTCCCTGCTCGCCCGGCAATGTGCGTAGCCGCAGGAACGCCTCGGCCGGCTTGCGTGGACGGTGCAGGGCAACCAGGTGCCGAAAGTGCGTCGGCAAGCCCCGGTAGCCGCGCTCGCGCACCATCGCATAAAGGCGGCTGGCGGTCAGCGAGGGGAACTTTTCCAGCGTCTGCTCAATGAATGGCAGATACGGTTCAATGATTGAGGCTCTCTGCAGCGGCTTATGCCGGGGCAATCCCGCCTGGGCCAGAACGCGATGCACCGTCGTGTGATGGACATGCAATTGCCTGGCGATGGTGCCGCAGCGCCACTTCTCGGCGTGATACAGGCGCAGGATCTGCGCTTCCAGTTCGGGGCTGATGGTCATGATGCGGGCTCTCCGTCTGCGTAGTCAGCTTCACGGGCATAACGAGGCCCCCGGCGACGCACGAAGCCGGTGCGAACGAACGGCGACAGCCGACAGTCGCAGCGCCGACAGCACGGCGTGGGCA
>NZ_RZSB01000670.1:0-3300 GCF_004023285.1 Mesorhizobium sp. M2A.F.Ca.ET.067.02.1.1 | reverse complement strand
CATAGCGCTTGTATTCGCCAAAATACTTCGTGATCGCCGCCGTCAGCGACGTCTTGCCATGATCGACGTGACCGATCGTGCCAATGTTCACATGCGGCTTGGTGCGCTCGAATTTACCTTTTGCCATAGTCTCTTTCCTTGGACGGCCTTGACCTTCAGTTCAGTCGAATGCGGGGCGATTAGCGACAACGGCCGAAAAACACAAGTACCTTGTGGCTGAGCGGATTCCCGCTCGACCCGAACCGACGGTCGATTTCAGGGGGATGTGGGCGGATATAGGGCTGCCGCGCGTAAAATCAAAGGCTCCAGGCTGGCCCATTGCCGCCGCCGCGCCGCTCTGATCTTGTCGGCGGCATGCAGGTCATTCCATCCAATATCCGCGGCCCGCTGTTCATGGTCGTCTCGACGGGGTCCTACCTCGTCAACGACACGATGATGAAGCTCGCGACCGCCGGGCTGCCGCCCTATGAGGTGCTGCTGCTGCGCGGCGCGGCGGCCACAGCGTGGGGTGTACCGCTGCTTCTGATGCTGGGTTATGCCAGGCAGATCCCGCTGCTCTTCGAACGCAAGGTGCTGCGCCGCAACCTGTTCGAGCTCCTGGCGATCCTCTGCTACGTCGTCGCCCTGGCGAACATGCAGATCGCGGATTCCACCGCGCTCGGCCAGATCACGCCGCTCCTCGTGCTGGTCGGCTCCTCAATGCTGTTCGGCGAAAGGATCGGCGCAACGCGCATGGCGCTGATCGGCCTTGGCTTTGTCGGAGCGCTCATGGTGGCGCAGCCGACCATGCAGGGCATTTCGGTCTATGCGCTGCTGGCGCTCGGCAACGCCGCCTTTGCGGCGGTGCGCGACATAGCCGGCCGCAAGGTGAGCGCCGAGGTGCCCGGCATGATCGTCGCCATCTCCGCCGTCCTGGTGGTGCTGGTCGGCTCAGGCGCGGCGCATCTAGTCTCCGAGCAATGGGTAATGCCCGAAGGACGCCATCTGCTGCTGATCGCGGGTGCCGGCCTGTTCCTGATCTTCGGCCATTTCTTCATCTTCATGGCCTACCGGGTCGGACCGACAAGCGCGGTGGCGCCCTTCTATTACTGCTTCACCGTATCGGCGGTCATATCCGGACTGCTGGTGTTCGGGCAGTTTCCCAATGCGCTCGCCGTCTGCGGCATCCTGCTGGTCATGGCCAGCGGCCTGGTGATCGTCTCTCTCGACGAGAGGAAGCGCCGATTGGCCATGGTCGCCTGACGACGAGCATCAATCTGGGCCGATCCGACAGGATCGACTCCCCGCAGCCCGGCCGTCTGCGACTTTCTTGGCCCTACAGCGTGCGCTTGCCGCTGATCTGGTGATAGGCCCAGAGCACGACGATCGAGCCGATGACGGCCACGATCAGGCTCCAGATATTGAGGCCGGTGACGCCGGCCGAGCCGAAAGCGCTGAAGATCAGCCCGCCGACGATGGCGCCGACGATGCCGAGCACGATGTCCATGATCATGCCCTGGCCGGTCTTGTTGACGATCTTGCTGCCGATGAAGCCGGCGATAAGGCCCAGAATGATCCAGCTGATGATGCCCATAATTCCCTCCAAATACCCCCACCCCCCATCATGGTCATATGATTGTCAAAAGCTCAAGACAGCTTGAACTTCCGCCTGTTTGCGCCATTCTGGGGACGGGCGGACTTGGCTGGACAAGGAGATCCACGATGGGCCTTTTCGACAATGCCGTTCCCGGCGGGAATATCACCAAACCTCTGATGATCGCGCTCGGCGCGCTTTTGGTCGGCAGGATGCTGAGCGGCAGAAGCGAGGAACCGGCCGCGCACCAAGCGCCGGCCCCGGCGCCTGCTGCAACCGGCGCGTCCGCCGATGGCGGCTTGCTCGGCGGGCTAGGTGGCCTGCTCGACAAGCTCAAGGACGCCGGCCACGGCAATGTCGCCGACTCCTGGGTCGGGACCGGCCAGAACCAGCCGATCAATCCGGGCGATCTAGGCTCGGCGCTCGGGCCGGCGGTGATCCGCGAGATCGCCCAGCGCACAGGCATGAACGAGCCGGAACTGCTGCAGCAGCTCTCCACGGCGCTGCCCGGCATCGTCGACAAGCTGACGCCGAACGGCCAGATCCCGCAGAACCATCAGGTCGCTTCGGCCTTCAACAGCTGAGTGTCTGGACGAAAGGCAATGCGCTGCGCGCTACGGCGCGCGGCGTTTTTTGTGCGATTGACGGCAGGGGCGGGAAATCTGGAGCGGGTAGCGGGAATCGAACCCGCATATTCAGCTTGGAAGGCTGCTGCTCTACCACTGAGCTATACCCGCGCCTTGCACTGAGGTACCGGATTCACCCGAAAAGCGCCATGCACTTTTCGGTCCGAGACTTTTCGTTTCAGGGCTTCCGGGCCGGCAGTGGTGGAGAGGGTTGGATTCGAACCAACGTAGGCTAAGCCAACGGATTTACAGTCCGTCCCCTTTAACCACTCGGGCACCTCTCCAGTCTGCCGCCGGAGCCATGCAACGAGGCATTCGCGCCGATCCGGAGCCCGAGTAAGATCTTCTCCGAAATCAGCGATGCGCCTTATGGCGGCAAGGCCGGTGGGTGTCAACCGGCGCGGCCAGGGTTTTTCGAGGATGTCCGGCATTCATTTCTTGAGCCCATATCCTTAGCCGGGCGGGACGGCTATAGAAGCCCGCATGAACGACGATAAAAGCACCAAGCCCGGCACGCGCAAGGACACCCACTACGCCAAGCTGAGGCGCGCGCATCGAGACCAGAAGGCGGGCGGCGCGCCGGCATTCCGGCCGCGCCAGCCGGTGCCGCCGGGGGAAGGGCCTGGCGACGGGCTGGTGCGGCTTTACGGCCTGCACACGGTGCGGGCCGCCCTCGACAATCCGCGCCGCAAGATCAAAAGGATGCTGGTGACCCGCAACGCGGCGGAGCGGCTTTCGATCGGCGAGCTTGCCGCCCTGCCTTTCAAGGCCGAGTTGGTCGAGCCGAAGGACATCGACAGGATCACCGGGTCGGACGCCGTGCATCAGGGCGTGCTGATCGAGGCCGAGCCGCTGAAGCCCAAGCGCCTCGACGCGCTCGGCGACACAAGGCTGGTGCTTGTGCTCGACCAGGTGACGGACCCGCACAATGTCGGCGCGATCCTGCGCTCCGCCGTCGCTTTCGGCGCCGGCGCGCTGATCACGACTGCACGCCACAGCCCGCAGGAATCCGGCGTTCTGGCGAAATCCGCGTCCGGGGCCCTGGAGCATATCGACCAGATCGAGGTGAAGAACCTCGCCGATGCGCTGGGGCAGCTGCAC
>NZ_RZSB01000066.1:0-14018 GCF_004023285.1 Mesorhizobium sp. M2A.F.Ca.ET.067.02.1.1 | reverse complement strand
GCCTGGGCATCGAGGAAGCTGACGCCCGTCACCGGAACGTTGCCGACGAGACGCGAGTCGGCAGGTTTGCAGGCGCCGTCCGAAACGCAAAGGTCATAGTCCGACGCCGTCACCTGGAACTTCATGATTTCCAGTGGCGTGTCGATGGTTTCCTTCGCCACGGGTGCGGGTACGGGATGATTGTCCCGGAGGAACTCACCAGGCTGCGGATTTTCGAGTGATCCGGGCGCCA
Organism: Mesorhizobium sp. M2A.F.Ca.ET.067.02.1.1; assembly: GCF_004023285.1. Taxonomy (NCBI): domain Bacteria; kingdom Pseudomonadati; phylum Pseudomonadota; class Alphaproteobacteria; order Hyphomicrobiales; family Phyllobacteriaceae; genus Mesorhizobium; species Mesorhizobium sp. M2A.F.Ca.ET.067.02.1.1. The sequence continues at coordinate 13,786 of NZ_RZSB01000066.1, read as the reverse complement.
GGGCGACCAGCTTCGCCACGGCAGCTGGAACCCGCGAGGACGTCGCCCCGTCGATCGCATTGCTGACGCCGAGACCGATGAGGGCGGCGGCCGCAATCGTTCCCAATGTGAAGACAGGATCGAAGGACATGCTCAAGCTCCGCTAGCGGCTGCGACCCGCCGATATCGCCGGCGGGTCGCAGGTCGATCGACCTTCTATGAGGCAATCGCCTTGGGAGCCTCGACCTGCATCATCAGATCGTCGTCCCATTTTCCGTCCACCGTGAAGTGCGCCGTCGCGCCGAGCTCTACGGCCTCGATCAGATTGTGATTGACGTAGGCGTAGACGCCCGGCTGCCGGAACGCGTAGAGCGCGGCGCCCGCCGATCCGCCCCGGATGAACCAAGTCTCGAGATCCTTGGCGGGGGGATTGCCGAACTTTCCATGTTCCCAGACGAAGTCGCCATGGCCGCCGATCAGGTGCGGACGGGTGTCGCGATTGGCCTGCGAGTGGACGATGAGCACCGTCTCTCCGACCTTGGCCTTCATGGCGTTTTCGCCGGTCAGCGATCCAGCCTTGCCGTTGAAAACGACATGCGTCGGGACAAGGCCGCGCATCACTTTCACGGTGTCGTCGTAGTTGTCGCCGGCCGAGTCGTACTTCTTGAACTTTCCCTGCTCGTCGCGCGGGATGTAGAAGTCGTTCTCCCCGATATAGTAAATGCGGTCGTAGCGTACGGGCTTGCCCTTTTCGTCCCTCAGGCCATCGCGCGGCAGGACCATCACCGCCCCGCTCATCCCCGACACCACGTGCCAGGGGATCATCGCCCCGCCAGGCGCGCAATGATAGACGAATGTGCCGGACCGGGTCGCCTTGAAGCGCAGCGTCACCTGCTCGCCGGGGTTGATCAGCGTCAGCGCACCGCCGCCGAGCCCGCCGGTCGCCGCATGGAAGTCGATATTGTGGGCGAGCGTGTTGGCGTCGGAGTTGATCAAGGTCAGCTCGAGATAGTCGCCCTCATGCACGACCATGAGCGGGCCCGGAATGGAACCGTTGTAGGTCATGGCGTTGAGCTGAGTGCCGTCGGCGTCGATGACCATCGGCTTCTCTTCGATCTTCATGGTGAACTCGACGATCTTGGGGCCGCCCTTGGCCACCTGGTCGTGAGCGTGCACGAAAGGCGGCGCGACAAGCGTGACCTTTTCGCGCGGCAGCTCTGCCACACCCGTCACGGCCGCCATCGCCGGCGTCGAGCCGATGGCGGCAACAGCGGCGGCGGTAAGAACAGAACCCAGCAAAGCTTCGCGTCTCGTAAGCATCATAACCTCTCCTCATTTCAATCATTTCGATATCGTCAGAATATCGACTTCGAGAATCTCATCTTTGCGCTTGCGCAAACCTGTGACAGGTGCAGTTGCTCTTTGTTGAGGAGTTTGCTTCTACCGGAAGGCCAGATAGGCACACCGCGCACACGCGGCCGACAAAAAGATGGCCGGGCAGGACCTCTCCCAAGGTCTGCCCGGCCCGTGCCTCCGGCCCGCCATTGCCGGAGGCAGCCCCCCATGCTGTCGGATCAGTTCGAAGCGGCTTTGGTCGCCTCGGCGAACAGCTCGGCAAAGACGGGCTTTGCCTTGCCGATCTGTTTGACGGCTTCTGCCGCCTCCAGGTTGACCGGCTTGCCGACGACGATCAGCGCCACCATGCCCATGCCGTAGTGGGGAGCGCATTTCACGCCATAGACACCTTCCTTGGTGAGGGTGACCGTGATCTCCTCGCTCGCCTTGCCCTTGAAGGGCTCGGCGCCGTCCGGAAGCATTCCATTGATGACCTCGGCATTGTGAGTCTTGTCGGTCGGCACGAACTTGATCGTGTCGCCGGGCGCCGCCCGGACGAAGTTGGGCTGGAAGACCATCGCGCCCTTTTCACCCTTGTTCAGCATCTGGACGACATGTTCTTCGGCATTCGCGGCGCCGGCCATCGAGAGCAACGCGACCGCCGCGGCAATGAGGGGCAGTTTCATCGGAGAGTTCCTTTCTTGTTTCACCACGGCATCTACCGTCGCGCGCTTTTAGATCGTCGGAGGACGTGGCGATTTGCGCTAGCTCAAATGCCGCGACGAAAGTGATGGCGCGGAACCGGCATGATGGTCAGTGTCGGCCCAAGCGTTCATTCAGCGTTGTTACGCGCTTGCCGGCGTGGCCGCGTGAGCATTCCGCCAAAGAACACGGCGTAGCCGACGAAAGCGGTAACCCATAGCGCCGCCGAGACGTGCAGGAGGATCGGAGCGCCGGGAGCCATGGCCGCAGCTACGCGCAGGATGGTTGCGATGACGATCGCAACGAAGATCGCACGCGTTCCGGCGCCTGCCGCCAGTTCGCGGCCTGTGTGGCCGAGGGAGGCGCGGGTCATCACGGCAAGCGTCATGCAGGCCACCGCTCCAACGGCAAATGCGTGAATGCCTGCCGCCGCTGGAACGGCACCCGGTGCGAGGACGGTCAGTCCGGCAAGCAGCAGGCCTAGCGGCGCAAAGACGAAGGCAATATGCAGGATCAGCACCAACGGATCGCCCAGTGTCCGATCGCCCGCCCAGCGGGCAAGCCGAACAGTATTGAAGACCGCTCCCGCGATCAGAAGCGCGCCGGTTGCAAGACTGGCGGGAAAGAAGGTCCAGGCCGCGAGGCCGACGGCGGACAGCGCGATCGTTCCGATGTCAAACTTGCCAAATGATGCCGGAATCCGGCCGGGGTTCTCGCGCACCAGCCAATTGCGGGTGAAGCTGGGGACTATTCGCCCGCCTACGATCATGATGAGGACGACGACCGCTCCAAGACCCAGGCGCCGGCTCATGTCGGAGATGCCTTGGTAATGCGCTTCAACATGAAATATGACGTTTGCCGCAAATAGGGTCGCGACTGGCAGCAGCACCTTGAGGTTCCGCCAGTTCCGTCCGGCGATGATCTCCGTTGTGGCGGCCGCAACCACCGCCAGAAGAAAAGAGCAGTCTATGGCCGCGCTCAGCAGCCATCCGGTTTCCGCGGAAAGGAACACGGCCGCCCGACCGGCAACCCAGAGTAACACCAGCGCAAGGAGGCGAAAGTCCTGAACGGGAAGCCGGCCGGTCCAGTTCGGAATTGCGGTCAGCAGGAAGCCGGTCACGACCGCCGGCAGGTAGCCGAAAAGCAACTCATGAATATGCCAGTCCACGGGCAGGAATGTGCTGAAGGTTACCAGCCTGCCGTAATAAAGGGGCAGCCACAGCAGCATCGCAATGGCGGCCTGGAGCGAGCCCAGAAGGAAGAATGGCCGGAACCCGTAGGAGAGAATTGCCGGATAGGCGCTTGGCCGCGTCCGTGGAATTGCCATGACATGCCCCATTGAAAACCAGGCAAGACGCCTGCTGGGCCGCTTTTATCCGGGCTCTGAGGTCCGGAATTTGCCTCAGCGCAAACAAGGGAGTGATCGCCTTGCCACACCGAGGGGAAGGCTTCACTTGTCGACGGGCGGTCGTCCGTGACACAGTCAGGCAGAGCCTGAACGCATTGCAGCGTTGAAGTTGGGGAGGAAGGCAGTTGGCAAGCCTTGATCGATCGCTGATTGCCGGACTGCCTGTCTTCGAGGGGATCGCCTCCGCGGACCTGGATCGCATAATCGGACAGGCAAGGTCCATTCGCATCGCCAAGGATCAGCCGGTTTTCGAGCAGGAGCAGGAGGCCCATTCGTTCTTCCTTCTGCTCGACGGCCATGTGCGCGTGGTGAAATCGACTCCGGATGGTCATGAGGTGACCGTGCGCTACATAAGCCCGGGCGAATTGATGGGGATCGCCAGCGCGCTGGGCCGGACGACCTATCCGGCGAATGCCCTTGCGGCGGTCGATTGCGTGGCGCTCGCCTGGCCGAGCCAGCTCTGGGCTACATTCGCGGCGAGCTACCCGAGCTTCAGCGCCAATGCCTACAAGGCGGTGGGAATAAGGCTGCAGGACGCTCATGCTCGCGTCATCGAGATGTCCACCGAGCAGGTGGAGCAGCGCGTTGCGCATGCCTTGCTGAAGCTGATCAAGCAGTCGGGGAAAAAGACCGAGGCAGGCATCATGATCGACTTCCCCATTTCACGCCAGGACGTTGCCGAGATGACAGGCACCACACTTCACACGGTCAGCCGGCTGCTTTCCGCCTGGGAAGACCAGGGGTTGGTCAAGAGCGGGCGACAAAGGGTGGTCGTGGTCGAACCCCATCGCCTCCTCGTCATCGCTGAAGGCCGCTCGGCAAAGGGCTAGCCCGCTCCGCCGGCGTCAATGGCCGCCTCCAGGTCGCAGCGAAGCTGATCCTCGTCCAAGTCATGCTCGCGTGCCGCGTCCGAAACGGTGTGGAAGGAAGCGATCGGGCAGCCGACGCACAACATTCCGTGCTGGAGGACGACACGAACAGCCGCCGGCGTCTCGCGCATGATCCCATCCATCGTCGCATCGTCGTTCAATTTGCGTTTCATCTTGTCTGTCCGCATTTTGCGAACAACTATCCTGACGGGTCTTTTCAATGCGTTCGTTGCTCTGAAGCAAAGAAGGCGCTGTCTTGTCTTACAGGATGCAGTTTTGCGATGCTGTTTGGAGCCGCGGCCGGCCTGCCTCGGCATTTTGCGATGGATCAAAGCCCGCTGGCTCCCTGCCGGATAGATCGAAGGCGCGCCCGGTCCTGACATGGACCGGTCATGAACCGGTGGCAGCGTTGATGCGTTGTGCTTCATCCGCATCGGTTCAACCCAGCGAAGGAGTCGGAAATGACCGAGCATCCCAGCGCCAATCGTCTGTCCGCGCAGGAACTGCAAGACATCGATGCCTACTGGCGTGCCGCCAACTACCTGACCATCGGGCAGATCTATCTGCTCGACAATCCGCTGCTTCGCGAACCTCTTCGGCTGGATCATGTCAAGCCAAGGCTGCTCGGCCACTGGGGGACCTCGCCTGGTCTCAGCTTCATCTATGCGCATCTCAATCGTGCCATCAGGCAACGCGACGCCAATGTCATCTATGTCTGCGGTCCAGGCCATGGCGGGCCGGCGATGGTGGCCAACACCTACCTCGAGGGCACCTACAGCGAGACCAATCCGGACATTGCGCTGGGCGAGGCCGGAATGAAGAAGCTCTTCCGCCAGTTCTCGTTTCCCGGCGGCATCCCAAGCCATGCGGCGCCTGATGTGCCCGGCTCGATCCATGAAGGCGGCGAGCTTGGCTACGCGCTCTCGCACGCTTATGGAGCGGCCTTCGACAACCCGGACCTTGTCGTCGCCTGCGTCGTCGGCGACGGCGAGGCGGAAACCGGGCCGCTCGCCACCTCCTGGCATTCCAACAAGTTCCTCAACCCGGCGCTTGACGGCGCGGTGCTGCCGATCCTCCACCTCAACGGCTACAAGATCGCCAATCCCACCATTCTGGCCCGTATCCCCGAGGAAGAGCTGCGTGCGCTGTTCATCGGCTACGGTTACGAGCCGCTGTTCGTCGAAGGTGACGATCCGGCGTTGATGCATGAGCGGATGGCGCTCGTGCTCGACGATGCGCTCGACCGCATCAAGGCGATCCAGGATGCGGCCCGCGGCGGCGCGAAGACCGCGCAGCCGCGGCCGAAATGGCCGATGATCGTGCTGCGAAGCCCGAAGGGCTGGACCGGTCCGAAGGAGGTCGACGGGCTGAAGACCGAGGGATTCTGGCGCGCCCACCAGGTCCCGCTTTCCGGCCTGGCCGAAAACCCCGAGCATCTGAGGATGCTTGAGGCGTGGATGAGAAGCTACCGGCCCGAAGAGCTTTTCGACGCCGCCGGCGCACCCCTGGCCGCGATCCGCGCCACCGCGCCGCAAGGTGACAGGCGCATGAGCGCCAATCCGCATGCCAATGGCGGCCTGCTGCGGCGGTCTCTCGAACTGCCTGGCCTGGATGAGCACGCTGTCCCGGTCGAGCGGCCCGGCGGCGTCAAGGCGGAGTCGACCCGTGTCATGGGCCGCTTCCTGCGCGACGTCATGACGTTGAACCGGGCTGCCAGGAACTTCCGCATCGTCGGCCCCGACGAGACGGCCTCGAACCGGTGGCAGGATGTCTTCGAGGTGACGGAGCGCGCCTGGATGGAAGAGATCCTTCCCGAGGATGTCCACCTGGCGCGGGAAGGCAGGGTTCTGGAAATTCTGTCCGAGCATACCTGCCAGGGTTGGCTGGAAGGTTACCTGCTCACCGGGCGCCACGGCTTCTTCTCCTGCTACGAAGCCTTCACGCACATCGTCGATTCCATGTTCAACCAGCATGCGAAATGGCTGGATGCCTGCCGCAAGCTTGCCTGGCGGCGACCGATCGCCTCGCTGAACTATCTGTTGTCCAGCCATGTCTGGCAGCAGGAGCACAATGGCTTCAGCCATCAGGATCCAGGCTTCATCGACGTGGCGCTGAACAAGAAGGCGGACGTCGTGCGCGTCTACCTGCCGGCGGACGCCAACAGCCTGCTTTGCGTGACCGACCATGTGCTTAAGACATGGAACCGCATCAACGTCATCGTCGCCGGCAAGGCCAATTCCTGGCAGTGGCTGTCCATCGACGAGGCGAAAGTCCACTGCGGCGCCGGCATTGGGATATGGGAATGGGCGTCGACCGACGGCGGCGCCGAGCCGGATGTGGTGATGGCCTGCGCCGGCGACGTGCCGACGCTCGAGACCCTGGCCGCCGTTCAGATCCTGAGGCGCCACATTCCCGACCTCAAGGTCCGTGTGGTGAACATTGTCGATCTGATGACGCTGCAGCCGAAGGAACATCACCCGCACGGGCTGTCGGACCATGAGTTCGACGCGTTGTTCACCAGGGACAAGCCTGTCATCTTCGCCTATCACGGCTATCCGTGGACGATCCACCGCCTGACCTACCGGCGGACCAATCACGACAACATCCATGTGCGCGGCTACAATGAGGAAGGGACGACGACGACGCCGTTCGACATGACCGTGCTGAACGGGCTCGACCGCTATCATCTCGTGCTCGGCGTGCTCGACCGCATTCCCGAGCCGGCCGGCGCGCACATCCAGCTGAGGCAGGCCATGGAAGGCAAGCTGATCGAGCACGCAGCCTATATCCGCAAGCACGGGCAGGACATGCCCGAGATACTCGGCTGGAAGTGGGAGCGGTAATCGATGACGAGGCGCCGGGCTGAGAGGATCGGGCTTGCAAAAGCGGCGGGGACCGGCCGGCCATGACCGATGCAATTCTCGTCCTCAATGGCGGCTCATCGAGCCTGAAGTTCGCCGTCTTCCAATGGCGCGACGAGCTCCATCTGCTGGTGCGTGGCAGCGTCTCGTCGATCGGCGAGCGGCCCCGGCTCCACGTCGCGCCAACGGCAATGACGCCGCCATTCGACAGGAGCCTTGGCGAACAGCCGATCTCCATCGGCACGGCGTTCGAAGCCGTTGCGTCCTATCTTGCGGACCGCGGCCTCCTGCGCCGGGTGGGCCGGGTCGGACATCGCATCGTGCATGGCGGCCGGGAGTTTGTCCGCGCAATGCTGCTCGACGAGCGCACGCTCGGTGCCTTGCGCAGGCTGGAGCCGCTCGCCCCGATTCATCAGGCGATCAACCTGGAGCTCGTCGACCTGGCCAGCCGCCTCCTGCCCGGCACCATGCAGGTCGGCTGCTTCGATACGGCCTTCCACGCGGCGCAGCCCGAGCACGCAAGGCTTTATGGCCTGCCGCATGAGATGGCGGAGCAAGGCATCGTCTCCTACGGCTTCCATGGGCTCTCCTACAGCCATATCGCCAGCGAGCTCAACAACCGTTATGGCGCCGCCGCCGGCGGCCGGACGATCGTTGCCCATCTCGGCAGCGGTGCGAGCCTGTGCGCGATGAAGGCAGGCGTAAGCCACGCCACCACCATGGGCTTCTCGACGCTTGACGGCCTGGTCATGAGCACGCGTTGCGGCGCGATCGATCCCGGCATCCTCCTGCACCTTCTGCAGGACCGGAAGCTGTCGTCGGAGGAACTTGCCGACCTGCTCTATCAGCGATCCGGTCTGCTCGGGGTATCCGGCATCTCGGGAAACATGCAGACGCTGCTTGCATCGAAAGACCCGGCGGCGATGCGCGCCGTCGATCTCTTCGTCTATCGTGTCGGGCGCGAGATCGGATCGCTTGCCGCGGCGATTGGCGGGCTCGACACCATCGTGTTCACGGCGGGCATCGGCGAGCATGCGCCCGCGATCCGGCAGAGCATCTGCGAAGCCGCGGGATGGCTGGGCGTCGGGCTCGACGAGGAGTTGAACGCGCATGGCGAAGAACTGATCAGCGCCCCGGATTCCCTGGTCGACGTGCTTGTCATTCCCGCCGACGAGGAACGTGCGGTGGCCGCTGAGTTGCTCGGCTTCGAAGGCTTCGAAGGCAAAGACTAAATGATATCGCCCGGAAGCGCGCGGCGCTCCCGGGCGATATCATCAAACAAATGCGACTCGCCTCAGCCCGGCAACGAGGCGCCGAGCTTCCGCTGAACCAGGACGAGCGTCGGGTCGTCGGGATCCGTCGTGACGATGAAGCCCATCTCGCGCTCGAGTTCGATCGCTGCGCGGTTTTCGCGGCTCTCGATCGATTCGATGGTCTCTATCCCATGATCGTCGGCATAACGCGCGACATAACCGAGAAATTCCCAGCTGACGCCGAGATGCTTGCGATCCTCGCGGATGCAGATGGCGACTTCGCCACGCCGATCGGCCGGGTCCGCGGCGAGGGTCGCCACCGCGATCAGCATTCCGTCGGTGGAGAAGGCGAGAAAATTATGGACGTGCGGATCGTCGGAGCGGGTCATCGCCACAAGCCGCTCATGCGAAACCTCCTTCACCGCTCCGAGGAAGCGGAAGCGCAGATCCTCCGGCGTCACATGGGTGAAGAACTCGGCGACGATCGGCTCATCGTCGGGACGCGCTCGACGCACCTCGAAGCGAAATCCGGTGTGGGTCGTAAGCATGGTTTTCATTTTCAGCCCCCTTTTCAGGATTGATGCGCGGGATTGGCGCAATGGCCTCATTCACCCATTGCCAGCAGCGTGTCGCGTTTCAAAATTTCAATGCTGCGCAGGCTGAGCAGGCGGATCACGCCCTTCTCTTTCAGCCGGGTGAAGACCCGCGACACGGTTTCGATGGTGAGGCCGAGATAGTCGCCGATGTCGTTGCGCGACATAGGCAGTTCCACCTGCCGCAGCCCGCCCTGACGCTCCGACATCTCGACGAGGAATGCCGCGACGCGCTCGATGGCGTTCTGGCGGCCGAGCACCAGGAGATGTTCCTGCGCCCGGGTCAGGCCTTTGAGCGCCAGAGGCAGGAGCTGACGCGACATGTCCGTGCCTGACGGAGCGCGGAAGACCCGGACACCGGTCGCGTTGATCGCCTCGGCGAAGAAGTGATGGGTGGCGTCGGCCTCGAAACCGAAGGTCTCTCCCGCCAGGTGGAACGCGCTGATCTGCCTGCGGCCGTCGGCGAGCAGGCGGTAGATGCGGACCGCGCCGAATTCGACCTGATAGAGTGCGCCGGCCTTTTCGCCCTGGGCATAGATTTCGGCGCCTGCCGTGAAGAAGCTGACCGGCGTTGCCGGCCCTTCGAAGACGGGCGCGGGGCTCTGATGGGGGAGATAGGACGGCAGTTCGATCTTGGCGGAGGCTTGAGCGTACATGGCTGTGGTCCCAGTGAATTTGTGGCAACAGCAATCGCCCAAATCCGGCCATGCCGAAATTCGGTTATGTCCCTACGGGAAACTACTTAGTGCGACCTGAAATCACCTGGTCGGGCTAGGCGTGTCGAGCAGGCCACCTGGCCCGTGCGCCAACTGGGTCCGCGATTGACCGCGATCAAGGCCGGCATGATTTGACCCGGCATTGTCTGGCCGGAGCAACCAGGGGAAACCGACCATGACCTCCGATATGATTGAAATCTGGACCGGGATACTCGGCCTTGCCTATCTTGCCGCCGCAGGCCTTTATTTCGAAATGCTCCGTGCCAGAAAGCATGTCCCAGCAAGACGTGGCCACGTCCGGCCGTATCCGGACAGGATAAGGCGCTCGCGATAGGAAAGGATGCCGGACCAGCGAGGTTTCATTTTTCGTGCCGAGGGAAAGCCGGTCCGTTCCAGTCTGTCTTCCGAGAAACGGGGAAGCGTGATGAAGGCAATGGTGCTGGAAAAGCCCAGTACGCTTCTGAAACTCGTCGACCGTCCGGATCCCTTGCCGGGGGCGGGCGAGATCAGGCTCAAGGTGGAGGCATGCGCGGTATGCCGCACCGACCTGCACGTCGTGGACGGTGACTTGCCACGGCCAAGGCTGCCGCTCGTGCCGGGCCACGAAATCGTCGGCATCGTCGATCTTGTCGGTGAAGGCGTGTCGCGAGCCAGGCTTGGGCAAAGGGTAGGCGTTCCGTGGCTGGGGCACACTTGCGGACATTGTCCCTATTGCAACGCCGGCGCCGAGAACCTCTGCGACCAGCCGCTCTTCACCGGCTACACGCGCGACGGCGGCTTCGCCAGTCATGTCGTTGCCGACGAGCATTTCGCCTTCGAGCTCGATGCCGCCGCCGATCCGGTGTCGCTGGCGCCGCTCCTGTGCGCTGGTCTGATCGGCTGGCGCTGTCTCAAGAAGGCCGGCGATGGCCGCCGGCTGGGCATCTTTGGCTTCGGCGCCGCCGCGCATATCATCACGCAGGTCGCAATCTGGCAGGGACGTGAGATCTTTGCCTTAACGCGGCCTGGCGACATCCAGGCACAGGAATTCGCGCGTTCATTGGGCGTTGCCTGGGAAGGCGCCTCCGACGCATTGCCTCCGGTCGAGCTTGACGCCGCGATCATTTTCGCACCGGTCGGCGACCTGGTGCCGGCGGCGTTGCGCGCTGTCCGCAAGGGCGGCCGGGTGGTCTGCGGCGGCATCCATATGAGCGACATTCCATCGATGCCCTACAGGCTTCTGTGGGAAGAACGGGAATTGGTGTCGGTCGCCAACCTGACCCGCCGGGACGCCGAGGAGTTCTTTCCGATCGCGAGGGACTCCCGGGTGCGCACGCACACAAAGGTCTATCCGCTGGAGCGGGCGAACCAGGCGCTGGATGATTTGCGCATGGGCCGGCTGAGTGGCGCCGCCGTCCTTAAGCCGTGATGGTCCTGGAGCGCGCGTTCGCACGGCCGTCTTATCTGCTTTAGCCGGTTCGTCCCTGGCAGGCAGAGTCGGTCAGGGCGGGTCGGGACGGCCGATGAGAACAGGCACGCAGCGCGACATTCTTCTCGCGACGGCTTGCCGAGCTGCGCTATGGCTGCTCGACGCGGGCCACCTGGTAGGTGTGCATGGCGCCGTTGCGCTTGATCGAGACGTACTCGCCGGTGACGAAGCGCTCCTCGCCGAGATGAAAGCCAACCTCGTCGTCACGATCGCCCTCGGCGTAGTCGAAATACCATTGGCCGCCCGGCTTGCGCCGCAGGCGGCCGACAAGATCGTCCTCGCCGGTGCGGAAGCGGCGGACGCGGCAGAAGCCCTTGTGCGATTTCCACTCCTCCGCGTCCAGCCGTCCCTCGTTGGTGAGCGGTGCGAGCACATCGTAGCCTTCCTCGCGGTCTCCTTCCGGATGACCTTTTTCGCGTGCGAGAAGCAGGCGGATGTTCCTGAATTTCGGGGTGAGGTCGTGCAAGCTGGTCATGGCAGACTCCTTCGAGGCCATTCCTATCGCGGCGGCCGGGGGTCACCTTGATCAAGGTCAAACGGGCTTCGGCGTGCCGCGGTCTCAACTGGTGCCTGTCGGCAGGTGGCCGCGAACCCAATTGACGATCTGGCCGGCGCTCATTGCCCCCGATACGCGCGCGATTTCCCGCAGGCGGTGAAACAGGATCATGGTGGGGATGCCGCGAATGCCCAGCCTCGCCGCGATGGCCTGCTCCTTGTCGGAATTCAGCTTGACCAGCCGGATGTGCGGCTCGAGCGTCTTGGCGGCGGCCTCATAAGCCGGCGCCATCATCTTGCAGGGACCGCACCAGGGAGCCCAGACGTCGACGAGGACGGGCAGGCTGCCGCGCCCGATCTGACGGTCGAAGTTCGCTGCGTCGATGTCCTGCGGAACTCCTGAAAACAGCCGGGCGCCGCATTTTCCGCACTGCGCTTCGGCGCTGTTTCGGTTCGGCGGCAGGCGGTTGACCACGCCGCATTTGGTGCAAACCGCCAGATTCTCCTGCGTCATGACCTTCTCCCGTTTCGATCGCGGCCGAGACGCCCGTCGCCAAGGGCCCGCAGCGCATTGACGATGACGGCGACGTCTATGCCCTCTTGCAGCAGTGCTCCCGCCACCGGCGTTATATGCCCCATGGCGGCCGCGATCATCGCCGCGCCCGAGAGCCCCAGCCCGACGACGATGCTCTGCAGGGCGATCCCGCGCGTGCGCCTGGCGATACGCAATGCTTCCGCGACAGGTTCCAGCCTGTCGGTCAGCACGACCACGTCCGCCGCCTCGGACGAAGCTGTCCCGCCGCGGGCTCCCATGGCAATGCCTACGGTCGCCGCGGCAAGGGCAGGCGCATCGTTGATGCCGTCGCCGACCATCATCGTCGGCGCCGCAGCCTTTTCGGCCTCGACTGTCCCAACCTTGTCGGCCGGCGTGGCGTTGGCGAAGACGGCATCGAGATCGAGCGAAGCGGAGACCTTTTCGGCCGCCGCGCCGTCATCGCCAGTCAGCATGACTATCCGGGTGACGCCTGCCGAACGCAAAGCCTCGACAGTGCCGGGCGCATCCTCGCGTATGGCGTCTCCGAATGTGAAAACAGCGCCAAGCCGGCCATCGATGGCCACAAACACCCTGAGCACCTGCGTCTCGCGATACCGGCTCTCTCCGCTCTCGGCCCAGTTGGGCAATGGCCCGCTTCCGAGAACAAGCGGCCTCGACCCGGCCGCGACCGACATCCTATCCACCTGACCTTCAAGGCCTTCTCCCCGATGCTCGCGGACATCACAGGGTTGGGAAAGCAAAAGGTTCCCATGGCGGGCAATGCGGACAATCGAATCCGCAAGGACGTGGTGCGAAGCCTGTTCAAGCGAGGCGAGCAGCCGCAGCGGTTCATCGGTTCCCTGGCCTGGAGCGACGTCGATCTCGATCAGCTCGGCGCCGCCGAGCGTCAGGGTCCCTGTCTTGTCGAAGATCGCGGTGCGTATCTGGGCGAGCGCCTCCAGCGCCGCGCTGCCCTTCATGAGGATGCCGGCGCGGGCGGCACGCGACACGCCACCGATGAATGCGACGGGCGCCGCGAGGATCAGCGGGCAGGGCGTCGCGACCACCAGAACGGCGAGAGCGCGGATCGGATCACCGGAAAGATACCAGGCGATGGCGGCGATCAGCAGCGTGGCCGGAAGCAAGAGCAGGGCAAAACGGTCGGCAACGCGTATGAACGGCGCCTTGGCGGTTTGCGCGGCGGCGACCATGCGCACGATCGCGGCGTAGGTGCTTTTGTCGGCGATGGCCGAGGCCCGCATGACAAAGGCCTCGCCGACATTGACGGTGCCGCTGCGCAATGCGTCGCCGGCGCCGCGCCGCTCCGGCAGGGGCTCTCCGGTGACCGTCGACTCATCGAGCTGGGCCGAGGCGTCGATCAAGACGCCGTCCACGGGCAGCAATTCGCCGGCGCGCACCAGAAGCTCGTCGCTGACCGCCACCTGGTCGATCGCGACAGTTTCGGTGCCATGTGCGGATTTCCGGTGCGCCACACGCGGCGCCCTGTCGGTCAGAGCCCTGAGATTCCGCGCCGCCCGGCCGCGCGCCAGATCTTCAAGCACGGTGCCGCCG
>NZ_RZSB01000669.1:0-3326 GCF_004023285.1 Mesorhizobium sp. M2A.F.Ca.ET.067.02.1.1 | reverse complement strand
CCATCCTTGAGCTCGGGGTGGATGCGCACCAGCCAAAGGATGGCGTTCGGCCGGTCCTGGCGCTTCGACAGCGGCGTGTAGCGCGGGCCCTTGCGCTTCGATTCCGGCACCCGAACCTTCGGCTCCGACAGCTTCAGCCGGTAGTTGATGTCCTTCTCGCCGCGCGCAATCTCGTCGCGCGTCAGCTGGCCGGTGATGATCGGGTCCATGCCCTTGATGCCCTGCGCCGACTCGCCGTCCGCGATCGCTTTGACCTCGAGCGGATGCAACCCGCAGAACTGCGCGATCTGCTCGAAGGAGAGCGCGGTGTTGTCGACCAGCCAGACGGCGGTCGCCTTGGGCATCAGCAGCGTATTGGCCATGTCAAAAATCCTTCTCGTTCGCCCGCGTTCCCGCGCGGGCGGTGGTTTTAGAGCCACCAAAATGGGAAATTCGCGGCCTGTATAAACGCTCCCTCGAATTTTCGCAATGTTTTTGGAAAAGGGCTGATTCACAGCCATTAAAAGACAAAACCCGCTGGACGAGGTCCAGCGGGCTTGGAACCGGAAACGAAGCAAGCGTCTCGACGGCTCTTGCTTGCCTGTCCAGCCTGGCCCTGTGGCCGGGCTGGTTTTGATTACACCGCCTGACGGGCAATGCGCTCGATGTCGGCGCGGTTGATGCCGAGGTCGCTGAGCTGGCGGGCATTGAGCTTGTTCAATTCGCGCACGGTCTCGTTGTACATGCGCCACTTACGGAAAGCACGGATCGGGTTCATTTCAGTTTCTCCAGTCGTTTGATGAAATCGTTTGATGCCGCGTAAATAGGCATGCCTGCCCAAGAAATGAACGGACGCTTTTGCATGGCCGCAATGCGTTTTGTGCATTGCACCATTAACGATGCGTTCAGCTTGGAACAGGGGACAAGCGCGGACCCAGGATGGGTCGAGATTCAGGTCAGGCCGAGCCGAAAATGGTGGCGCTCGAGAACCGGAGCGGAGCGTACTTCCGCATGTCCCGGAAAAGTGGTTCCGGTTTTCCGATAAGGGACATGCGGCTCCAAAAATACGTGAGCACCGGAAGCGCAGGAAGCCGCCGTTCGCAGGCCGGCCTCACCTGAAAATCGGCCAATCCTACCCGACGTCGAGGACGATCTTGCCTATATGCTCGCCCTCTTCCATCCGCTCATGCGCCCGCCAGGCTTCGGTCAGGGGAAAGATCATGTCCATGACCGGAGCCACCTTGCGCGTGCCGAGCAGCGGCCATACCTGGGCCTCCAGCGCGGCGGCGATCGCCGCCTTGAACTCGACGGTGCGCGGACGAAGCGTCGAGCCGGTATGGGTCAGGCGCTTGACCATCAGCGTCGCGAAATTGGTGGTTGCGACAGCGCCGGCCTGCACGGCGATCTGGACGATCCGCCCCTCGACGGCCGCGGCCTCGTAGTTGCGCGCGACATAGTCGCCGCCGACCATGTCGAGGATGACGTCGGCGCCCTTGCCGCCGGTCGCATCCTTGACCGCGGCGACGAAATCCTCCTCGCGATAATTGATCGCCCGGTCGGCGCCGAGCTTGAGGCAGGCGTCGCATTTGTCCTTGCTGCCGGCGGTGGTGAAAACAGTGGCGCCGAAGGCCGAAGCAAGTTGGATGGCGGTGGTGCCGATGCCGGACGAGCCGCCATGGACAAGCAGCGTCTCGCCCTTCTTGAGCCCGCCGCGCTCGAACACATTGTGCCAGACGGTAAAGTAGTTCTCCGGCACGGCCGCGGCTTCCGAATAGGTGAAGCCGGCCGGGATCGGCAGCACGCTGCCGGCATGGACCTTGACATATTCGGCATAGCCGCCGCCCGGCGTCAGCGCGCAGACCCGGTCGCCGATGCGCCAGCGCGATATGTCGTCGCCGAGCGCCGCGATCTCGCCGGCGACCTCGAGTCCAGGCAGGTCCGAGGCGCCAGGCGGCGGCGGATAGACACCCTTGCGCTGCTGCACGTCGGGTCGGTTGACCCCGGCTGCGTGCACCCGGATCAGCACTTCGCCGGGGCCGGGGACCGGCACGTCGCGGGTTTCCGGCTTGAGCACCCTGGGACCGCCGGGTTGCGAGATCGCGATGGCTGTCATCTTCTCCGGGATCCTGTCCTTGTTCGCCATCGCTGTCCCGTCTCCTCGAATCCTGTCTTGTCACAGTGGTTTGCATCGGCGCCCCTGCCCTATGTATGCTGATTGCCAAATCAGGCAAATGGCCAAGTAAGGGAGAAGCGACGATGGCGATCTTCGACGACGAACCCCGGAAGAAGGCGCGCCCGCACGAGATCGGGCAGGACCTCTCGCTGCTTTCCGTCGACGAATTGTCGGAGCGCATCGCCCTGCTGCGCGACGAGATCGCCAGGCTCGAGGCAGAGCGGGCCGCCAAGAGCGCCACCAAATCCGCCGCCGACGCATTGTTCCGGCGCGGATAATTTTGTCGGCGCGCAAGACCGCCGCCGAAAAGCCCCAATACGCCTGTTTTCAGACCCCGGCGCCCGAACCAGGATCAAGCGATGTTTGCAACCTACCGACCGATCCTCTCGCTGCTGCGCGGTACCGCCTTCCTGCTCGCGGCATCCGGCCTGCACGGCCTGCTGTTGCCGCTGCGCGGCCAGATCGAGGGCTTTTCGACCGCATCGCTCGGCCTGATGGGCACGGCCTGGGCAGGCGGCTTCGTCACCGGCTGTTTCTTCGCCCCGCGCCTTGTGCGCCGCGCCGGCCATGTCCGGGCCTTCGGCGCCTTCGCCGCGTCGGGCGCCATCATCGCGCTGCTCACCGGCCTCATCATCGATGAATATTTCTGGATTCTTTTGCGCGCCTTCACCGGCTTCACCATGGCCGGCGCCTTCATGGTGATCGAAAGCTGGCTGAACGAGAAGGCCACCAACGAGAACCGCGGCACCGTCTTCGGCCTCTACATGATGGTCACCTATGCCTCGATCATGGGGGGCCAGATGATCGTCGCCGGCGGCGACGTACGATCGGCCTCGCTGTTCATGATCACCGGCATCCTGTTTTGCCTTTCGCTCATTCCGACGGCGGTTTCTACCCAATCGACCCCGAAGCCGCTGCAGGACGTCAAGCTCGACGTCAAAGGCCTGTACGCCAATTCGCCGGTGTCGGCGGTGGCCTGCCTCTTGATCGGCATAGCCAACGGCGCCTGGGGCACGCTCGGCGCCGTCTATGGGGCGCGCATCGGCATCTCCACCGCCGAGATCGCGCTGATGATGAGCCTTGTCGTCGTTTCCGGCGCCGCCATGCAGCTTCCAGCCGGGCGCCTTTCCGACACAACCGACCGCCGCTTCGTGCTGGCGGGTGCTGCCTTCGG
>NZ_RZSB01000668.1:0-3336 GCF_004023285.1 Mesorhizobium sp. M2A.F.Ca.ET.067.02.1.1 | reverse complement strand
CGTCGGGGCCGGTGTCGTTAAGGATGCGGCTGCGCTCGGGCGTGCCCATGCCTTGCCGGAAGGCGACCGGGAACGTGTCCAGCGGTTCGTCGTCGACGCCGCCTTCAAGCCCAAGCCGGCGCAGTCCGTTGGGGCCGAACGCCACCGTCATAGCGCGGCCCGCGGGCACCCCGTCGCCGAAGCTGGTTTTGCCGATGACGAAGTCGAGCCACGCCTTGCGCTTCGCCGCCGGCAGGCCGTCCGGCACCTGGATCGCAAGCATATGCGCGTCGCCGAGCGCGCCGAACGGCCCGAAGAAGATCGACTGGATTTCGCCGGATTCCAGCGCTTCGAGGGGCGAGGACGGAGGCTCTGGCAAGCTGGTCGCGTCCGCAGGCCGCGCTTGCGGTCGCGGCAGGGAACCGAAAAGGCTCAGCCAGTCGCGCGCCTCGTTGCCGGTAGCCGAGGCGATGCCGCGCCTGATCCTGGAGTTGATGCGGATACGCGTGGTGTTGAGGCGCGGATAGGCGGTGTACCAGAACAGCGTCGGCACCTGCTGGCGCCGCGCCCAGCGCTTGAAGCGATCGCCGTCGCGCGCGCCGTCCAGGAACAGCCAGCGCGTGCGCGGATAGCCGTCAGTGTTGCTCCACACACCGGTCAAGCCGGCCGAGGCCTTGGCGATGAAGTCCTCGAGATAGCTTTCCCAACTGCCTCCGTAATTGGAGAAGAACATCAGCCTGTTGGTGCCGGGCAACAGCACCCAGCGGGCGAAATGAATGGTGTTGATGGTGGCGAGGAAGCCTGGCCTGAACACCTTCTGCGCCGATATCGAGATCAGGTAGAAGGAGAGCCGCAGCGCCAGCCGCCGCAAGATGCCCACCTTCATCGTCGAGATCGCCGTCAGATTGTTCTGCGCGGTGTGGTCCTCATGGGCGAGGATCTTTTCGAGCGCTCCGATCTCGACCGGCGTGCTCGCCGGCTGGTCCTTGTCCTCGAGCCGCCGCAACGCCAGGAAGCAAAACCCGACGAACAGGGCGAGAATGGCCAGCAGACCGAGGACTGAAAGCAGAAGCGAGGTTCCCGCAATCGCGATGTTGGTGAAGGTGACCCCATGCGGGTTTCCGAACACGAGCACATAAGTCATGCGCCAGAAGGCCAGAATGACGATCGCGACGGTGGCGAACATAGCAGGCGTCAGCAGCGTCGTCGTCAGCGCGCGCGACCAGTGGCCGGGCGGTCTTTCCAGCAGGCTTTCGGCGGGCTCGAATGCCCAGCCGAATTGCCCGAGGCACTGGACATGGCGACGCGCCTCGGCAAGCACATCCATCGCATTGCCGGTGCCCGCGCGCGGCTTTTCGACGATCTCACGCACGCTGTCGGCGAGCTTGGCCTCGGCCAGGATCCGCCGCACGGAATGTCCCGGCGTGCCGGAGAAAACCAGCCCGGCGGCGCTGCCGAAAGACGGCGATATCTCGATGTGCTTCCTCTTCAGGAAGTCTTCCAGCGAACCGCCGTCCGGGAGGCCGCAGACATCCCTGAAAATCGGCCTCAGCCGGTGACCGATCGCTTGCGCTATGGCGGCAATGACATCGTCGGTGCTGCCGTCGCCCGAGATTTCCAACACCAGCGCGCCGGTCTCGGCCCCCGATTTTTCGTCCTTGCCGGTGGGAGCGACGGCCAGGCTGGTGAAATGAATGGTGCCAACCTTGTCGAGCGCGGCGCTGATTTCGCCGATCGCCGGATTGCCGAGATCCGCGACGTTGTCGCGCACCGCATCGAGCGGCATCGGTCGGGTGATCGGGCAGACCACGGTCACCATCGACTGCTCGGCGGTGCGGCAAAGCGGCGAGCGCTCGAAATCGACCTTGAGGCTCGCCGGGTAGGCGCCGACACTGACCATCTTGCCAGCCCTGCCCCGCGCGCGGGTCAGCTTCGGCTTGCTGAACAGGGCGCGGATGCATTCCCCGATCTGAATGCGGGCGATTTCCGCGCCGATGCACAGATGGATGCCGTAACCGAAAACCATGTAGTCGCGATGCGGGCGCGAGGTGTCGAACGCGTTCGGCCGCTGCACGATCTCCGGATCGAACATCGCCGAGAGCGTCGCCGGCATGACGACCGTTCCGGCTTTGACCACGCGCTCCCGGCGGGTACCCTTGCCGATGACCGCGTCACGCCTGGTGTAGCGCCAGGGTCCGATCCAGATCGGCTTGAAGCGCATGGCTTCCATGATCGCCCGGTCGAGCTTGCCGGTATCGCCGGCGCCGAGGGCCTCATCCACGGCCTGCCGTGCATCGGTTCGCGACAGGATCACATCCAGGCAATTGCTGCCGGCAAGCACATTGGTCGGCACGAAGCCGGCGACCATGCCGAGCATGATGGAATGAATGTCGGGCAGCGACAGGCGTCCCTGGTCCATCAGCGCGACCAAGCGAGCCAGCGGCCTGTCATCCTTGTTCGCCTTTTCCCGGACCGCGGCGATCGAGCGGTCGATAATTTTGATCAGGCGATCTCCCCCGACCACGGCAAGCTGGCGCGTGGTGGGATTTGCCGTCGGATCGGAAAAGAACAGCGCGCTGAGCGCGATCGACCAGTCGGCGAATTCGGTCTCATCATCGATCTGAAGGCCGAAATAATCGCGGCAGATGCGCACCGGAACGATCTTCATCAAGCCTGCAATGGCATCGAAGCCGGGGCTGGCGCGGGTCATGATCTCGCGCGAATGGCGCTCGGCGATCGGCCTGACGGTTGCTTCGACCTCCGCCGGCGGGAACGCGCTCAGCACGGCCGATTTCATCTGCCGGTATGCGGCGCCGTCCTGCATGCCGAGAATGAAATTCGAGCCCCGGGCCAACTCGGCCATTTCCGGCCCGTAAGGCGTCTCGAACTCGTCGCCGCGCTCCAATATGTCGCGCACATCCGCGCCCTTGGTGACGAGCAGGAAATTGCCGAAGCCGGGATTCGGCCAGAAGCGGCGCAGCAGCGCCAGCAGCCAGCGCGGATCGCCGAGAAGAAAGCCGGCGATGCGCGCGGCAATGCCGCCCTTGGAACGCAGTCGATAGATGTCGAACGGCGGCATTTCGGCGACGGGACGCTGGCTCTTCTGGGCGGCCCGGACCGCGGAGAAGTACTTCAATGTGATCATGCGCGTTCAAGCCCCCCGGCTGTCCACGTCAATGCGATGCCGGCACCATCTGGCCTAGGTTTGCATCGGTCCGGCGTATGTGAATTCGTTCACAGTCATCTGTTGTCGGCCCGGCAATCATGCGGCTGACTTGGCCCGATCGAAATTGGCGATCAGGAAATTGTTCTTGGCCGGGTCAACGAACGGTATCCAGCGTATCCTCTGCTCGGAAA
>NZ_RZSB01000667.1:0-3352 GCF_004023285.1 Mesorhizobium sp. M2A.F.Ca.ET.067.02.1.1 | reverse complement strand
GTTGCGACGGCGAGACCCGTCAAAGCTGCAAGTCTATGAATAAGCATGGCGTTTCTCCCTTGCTGCCGCCAATAGGTGTCCCTATGCCAAATCAATAGCTCTCAATGTCCGGTTGCGCCAGATGCATCCGGCGCGGGACCCGTCACAAAGTGTGTTGCTCCTGATAAGGTGATGAATTGCTTGCGGGTTCGCCGCCAGCCAAGCTTTTCCAGGCTCCGAAAAGCCTCGTGTCGGCAGGTGTAGCGCCGCCAAGTCAAAGGTGGTGATAGGCTGTCGAACCACTTGCACCGACCGCGACAATGTTTTTCTAAAGATTGGTAATATACAATCACGAAATTTGATGATCGGATGCGGCCCAATTGTGGCAATACGGGCCCGCTGAAAACCGACGGGGACTGTAAGGATATGGCAGGTCAGTATTTCGGCACGGACGGTATTCGCGGACGCGCCAACAAATTTCCGATGACGGCCGAGGTCGCCATGCGCGTCGGCATGGCCGCCGGGCTTTCGTTCCAGCGTGGCAATCATCGTCACCGCGTCGTGCTCGGCAAGGATACGCGGCTTTCCGGCTACATGATCGAGAACGCCATGGTTGCCGGTCTGTGCGCCGCCGGCATGGACGTCTTCCTGCTCGGCCCGATACCGACGCCTGCCGTCGCCATGCTGGTGCGCTCGCTGCGCGCCGACATCGGCGTGATGATCTCGGCCTCGCACAACCCTTATTACGACAATGGCATCAAGCTGTTCGGTCCCGACGGCTACAAGCTCTCCGACGAGATCGAGGAGCGCATCGAAGGCATGCTCGACAAGGACATCGAGCTGGCGCTCGCCGATTCCGACGGGCTCGGCCGCGCCAAGCGCGTCGATGGCGTGCATGACCGCTATATCGAATTCGCCAAGCGCACGCTGCCCCGCTCGATGTCGCTCTCGGGCCTGCGGATCGTCGTCGATTGCGCGAACGGCGCCTCCTACAAGGTGGCTCCGGAGGCGCTGTGGGAGCTCGGCGCCGAGGTGGTGGCGATCAATGTCGAGCCGAACGGCTTCAACATCAACAAGGAATGCGGCTCGACCCATCCGGCCGGCCTGCAGAAGAAGGTGCATGAGGTGCGCGCCGACATCGGCATCGCGCTCGACGGCGATGCCGACCGCGTGGTCATCGTCGACGAGAACGGAGCGATCGTCGACGGCGACCAGATCATGGCGCTGATCGCCGAATCCTGGCACCAGAGCGGAAGGCTGGCCGGCGGCGGCGTCGTTTCCACCGTGATGTCCAATCTCGGCCTGGAGCGCTTCCTCGGCGATATGAAGCTGCAGCTGCATCGCACCAAGGTGGGCGACCGCTATGTCGTGGAGCATATGCGCGCGCATGGCTTGAATGTCGGCGGCGAGCAGTCCGGCCACATCGTGCTTTCCGACTTCTCGACCACGGGAGACGGTCTGGTCTCGGCGCTGCAGGTGCTCGCCTGCATCAAGCGGCAGAACCGCCCGGTCAGCGAATTGTCGAAGAAGTTCGAGCCGGTGCCGCAGCTTCTCAAGAACGTCCGCATCTCCGGCGGCAAGCCGCTGGAGGAAGCGCCGGTCAAGGCGGCGATCGAAGAAGGGCGCAACCGGCTCGGCACGTCCGGCCGCCTCGTCATCCGGCCATCCGGCACCGAGCCGCTGATCCGCGTCATGGCCGAGGGCGACGATCCGCAGCTGGTCGAGGCGGTTGTCAACGACATCGTGGGCATCCTCCAGGAAACGCGCAGCGCCGCCTGACAGAGAGATCGGGCCAAAGCTCTTCGCGCTTGGAAGCCCGCCGCCCGGCGGGCTTTTTTGTGCGCGCCCCCAACGGCCGGACAACGGCATACCCTCTAAAATTGCATAGATTCGTGGTTAATCGGTACGGTTAAACGGCCTTTAACCTTTGCAATTCATTATCCACGCCGAGGTTCATCTTCGGGCGGTGTCGTCCCGAGGTCTCTTAGGGGTGACAGCATGTTCAATACAGCAAGAATGGCTTTGTTTGCCGCGTTGCTCGCGGGAGTGGCCGGACCGGCGCTCGCCGCCGACTTCGCGGAGCCGCCTCCGGTCGAGGAGGCGCCGCCGCCGGTTGTCGAGGCTCAACCGGTCGATGTCGGCGGTTGGTACATCCGCGGCGATATCGACTACCACTGGTCGAATTTGGACAGCATCGATTACATCACCTACGGCCCACCGCCCGGCACCAACGATTTCGATTTCGGCGACCTAAAGGGCGGGTTCTCGCTCGGCGCCGGCGTCGGCTACAAGATCAACGATTACTTGCGTACGGATCTGACTGCCGACTACTGGTTCAAGTCGGACTTCAACGGCCAGACCTCGGATCTGATCACGACATCGACCGAAGAGTCGAGCATGAGCGCTCTGCTTCTGCTTGCAAATGCCTATGTGGATATCGGCACGTGGAACGGCGTCACCCCTTATGTCGGCGCTGGCATCGGTGGTGCGCATGTCAAGTGGGACACGGTCCATGACCCGAACACCACCGAAACCAACCCCGGGTCGTCCAACTGGCGCTTCGCCTACGCGCTTATGGCCGGCGCTTCCTACTGCCTCACGGACAAGGTCATCCTCGATGCCGGCTACCGCTTCACTCACATCGAGGGTGGGCGCATGTTCGAATTCGATACGACCAGCTCCGGACCGGGTTTCGACCACGGCATCAACACGCATGAAGTGCGCGGCGGTCTGCGCTATCAGTTCGGCGGCAATAATGGCTGCGCCGCGCCGGTGGTCGCCTATCAGCCTGAGCCGGAACCGATCTACACCAAGTAGAACTGGCGCATCCGACAGTTCGACCGCCCGGCATCAGCCGGGCGGTTTTCGTTTGTGCGCGGCGGGTGAAATTTCATTGAAATCAATTCGGTAACTCTCTGTTAGCCTTAACCGGCACTTAACCACTATGGTTAACAATGGCTGCTTGAAACGGCGCCCGCGTTTGCGGCTGGCGCCAATCTCGGGAGCCGGGGACCATGACATCCAGATCGCGTATCGCGTCAGCGCTTGCCGCAACCATCCTGTTGCCGATGACGCCGGCGCTCGCGGCCGACTACGATCCGCCGATCTATGTCGACCAGGCGCCGGACTACCAGCCGGTCGAGGTCGGCTCGGGCTGGTATCTGCGCGGCGACGTCGCCTATCTGCCGCAGAAGACCTTCGACAACGGGGATTTCACCTTGCCGTCAGCGATCGACAACGAAAGCTTCAGCGAGGGCGAGGACGCGTATTTCGCGAGCATCGGCTTCGGCTATCATTTCAACGACTACCTTCGCGCCGATCTCAACCTGGGCTATCTGCCCGGCAATCACGTCAGCGTAAGCTATGACGATTC
>NZ_RZSB01000666.1:0-3353 GCF_004023285.1 Mesorhizobium sp. M2A.F.Ca.ET.067.02.1.1 | reverse complement strand
GCTCGCCGCACCTGGCGAAGCCGAGGGCCGGATCTTCAACATCTCCGGCGGCGAGATGCTGCCGGTCCGCCGCATCGCCGACGCGGCCTGCATCCGCGCTGGCTTGCACGCGCGCTGGCGGCCGATGCCGCTCGCGCCGGCGATGCTGGCGGCGGGCTTGATGGAAGCGGTGGCGCTGCGGTTGCCCGGCCGGCCCGAGCCGCCGGTCACCCGCTACGGGCTCGGCCTCTTCGCCTATGCGCAAAGCCTCGATCTTTCCAAGGCGAAACGCATTCTCGGCTGGGCGCCGAAAATCTCGTTCGAGCAAGGGCTCGATCGCACCTTTGCCGGCGGGGCCAAGCCATGAGGATCGTCTTCGCCAACAGCGCCTGGGTCAACGCCGCCGAGCGGCTGATCCTGCGCGGCGGTACCTGCAAAAGCGTCAGGCTGCGTGTCCGCTACGGGCTGTTCTTTCACCCCGCCGCCGGACCGGTGCTGGTCGACACCGGCTACACGCCGGAAGCGCTGAGCGGCGAGCGTCGCGGCCGGATGCTTCGGCTCTACGGCGCGCTGCTGAAACCTCAGCTCAATGCCGACGAGCAGGTTCTGTCGGTGCTGCGCCGTTTCGGCCTGTCGCCTGACGATATCCGCACAGTCATCGTCACCCATTTTCACGCCGACCACATTTCCGGCCTGTCGCTGTTCCGCAACGCGCGTTTCATCGCCAGCGAAACCGTCTGGGCGCGGGTCAAGGCGCGCACGCCGGGCCAGAATTTGCGCCATGGCGTCTTCATCGAATTGTTTCCCGCCGACTTCGAGTCGCGGCTCGATGGACTATCCGGCAAGCCGCGCATCGAGCCTCTCGGCGGCATGCCGGGCGGCATGGATCTCTTCGGCGATGGCAGCGTGATCGGTGTCGATCTTCCAGGCCACGCCGATGGCCAGTTCGGCCTGTTGTTCAATCGCCTCGAGCGACCGCTGCTCTATGCCGTCGACGTGCAATGGCTGCTCGCCGCTTTGATCGAGAACCGCACGCCCGGTTTCCCGGCCACCCTGATCGCCGAGGATGCGGCGGCGATCGAGCCGACCAGCGCCACGCTGCGCCGCTTCCTCAGCACGGGCGGCGAGGTGATGCTCTGCCATGATCCCGCGCCGACGCCTTATGACCTGGCGCCGGAGATTGCATGAACCGGCTGGCCGAAGCGGTAGGATCTTTCGCTCTGACGCGCTGGGTGTCGCGCAAGAGCCGCGCGGATTTCGAGCGCTGGCAGGCAGGCGCCTTGCGCCGCTTCCTCGACCGCGACCGGCCGCGCGCGCCCTTTTACGGCAAGGCGCCGGCCTGCCTCACCGACCTGCCGGTCACCGACAAGGCGCTGCTGATGGCGCGCTTCGATGAATTCAACATCCACGGCCTCACCGCCGCGCAAGCCTGGGCGACGCTGGCGCATGACGGCCGCGCCGGCGCGCTCACCGTCGGCGCCAGCACAGGCACCTCCGGCAATCGCGGCCTGTTCGTGATTTCGGAAGCGGAGAAATACCGCTGGCTGGGAACGATCCTCGCCAAGGCGGCGCCCGACCTTGTTTGGCGCGGCATGCGCGTCGCCGTCATCCTGCCGCAGAACACTGGGCTTTACGACAGCGCCCGCACATCGCACCTGATCAAGCTTGCCTTCTTCGACCTAACGAAAGGGCCGGAAAGCTGGCGCCGAGAACTCGAAGGCTTTGACCCGACGGTCGTCATCGCGCCGCCCAAGATCCTGCGGCATTTCGCAAGCGAGGGATTTCGGCTACGTCCGAAGCGTATCTTCTCGGCGGCGGAAACGCTCGATCCGGTCGACCGGCCGGTGATCGAAAATTTCTTCAGCCTGCCGCTCGATCAGATCTACATGGCGACCGAAGGGCTACTCGCCGTGACCTGCAGACAGCGCGGCCTGCATCTTGCCGAAGACTCCGTCTTCTTCGAATTCGAGCCGGCGGGCGAGGGGCTGGTGACGCCGCTGGTGACAGCCTTTCGCCGTCAAACCCAGATCATGGCCCGTTACAGGATGAACGACCTGTTGCGCTTGTCCAAAGAACCTTGTCGGTGTGGTTCGCCGCTGCGCTGCGTGGATGAGATCGTCGGCCGCATGGACGATGCTTTCCGATTCACGTCGCCGGACGGCCCGATCCTGGTCACGCCCGATGTGCTGCGCAACGCGGTGCTCAAAGCCGATCGCCGCATCGACGATTTCCGCCTCGTCCAGACCGGGCCGGAGAGCATCGAGTTCAGGCTTCAGCCGACGCTCCCGGACGATGCGGCGGCGGCCGCGCATCAGGCGGTTCGCGCGCTCCTGGAAATGCGAAAGGCGGCCGCCACCGTGACGCTCGTCCGCGCGCCGCTGCCGTTGGAAACAAGCCGCAAGCTGCGCCGCGTCGAATGCCGCCTGGAGCCGGCGCGATGACGGGCGCGGCGACGATGGAAAGGCCCGTGCAGCAGCACGACCGCGTCGAGAACAAGCCGGCAAAGGTCGCGGCCTTTGTGGGGCTTTTCAACGAGATACCCGTGCGCGATCTCATCGCCAACCTCAAGACGAAGGTGGAAACCTTCGAAATTGCCGGCCGCGTTTTCCCGCTGACGCTGAACGACGCCGATGAAGCGCCCAATTGCTACATCTGCTGCCCGACCAGCGCATATATCGACTACGCGATGGACGAGACGCGCAACTTCGCCGCCCATCGGCTGCTCAAGCGCGCGCTCAACGCCCTGATCGGCGCCTGCGCGCCTTTAGTCAGGGCAAGCGGCCTCGACCATCAGGCGCAGGTCAACAACTGGCTCTATTCGACCAATCCGGTGCCGCTGCTCGACCGGCCGACAGTTGCGTCGCTGCGCTCGGCCTTGACCGCGCGTTTCCCCGATCGCGCCATCGTCATCCGTTCGTTGAACGACATCGCCGATCCGGCGACGATTGCCGTCTTGAAGGCCGAGGGGTTCCGCATGCTGGCGGCGCGCCAGATCTACATCTTCGCCGACCGCAGCGCCGCGCCCGCCATGACGCGCGACATGAAGCGCGATCGCGCCCGCCTGCGTGCGACACCGTTCGAGCGGGTCGGAAACGGCGATTTCAGCGAGGCTGACTATGCCCGCGCCGAGCAGCTCTACGATATGCTCTACCTCGACAAATACACGCCGCTCAATCCGCACTACACGGCCCGTTATATCGCCGAGATGCACCGGCGCGGCATCATCAGCCTGGCGGGATTGCGCCGGCCAGGCGGCGAGCTGGTCGCCGTCACCGGCTTGTTCGAAAACGGCCGCACGTTGACCCAGCCGATCGTCGGCTACGACACCAGCCTGCCGGTGGCCGAGGGGCTCTACCGCATGGTGATGGCGGGGG
>NZ_RZSB01000665.1:0-3354 GCF_004023285.1 Mesorhizobium sp. M2A.F.Ca.ET.067.02.1.1 | reverse complement strand
GTTCTGAAGCGCGTTTTCCAGTATGGCGAGAAGGATACCGGCCCGGAGAAATCTCTGAACGGGGGCAGCGCTCCGGCCAACGCCCCGTCGCCGGCCCAGGATCAGCCTGCGAAGCCGCCGGTCGCGCCGAAGCCCGCGCCCGGCCAGCCCGCTTCGCCTGCAACGCCCGAGCAGCAGCAGCCGGATTCCAACAAGGCTCAAGAGAAGCCGGCAACCGCAGCGTCGGACGAAAAACCCGCGCAAAGCGAGGAGAAACAAGCCACTGAGGATGCCGACAAGCAGCAGCCCGACAAACAAGAGACGCCGCCGCAAACCACCGAGCAGCAAGCGGCCGTGCCGTTAAAGCCATTGACGGCCGAGTCAGGCGACAAGCCCGCGCCTCCATCCTCGGCCGAAAAGGCAAAGCCTAAGCCTTCCAGGGCGATGAAGTTCAAATCCGCAAGAGCCTTGAGAGCGCCAAGCGGGAACCCGGCAAGGTCGAACTCCGCCGACAGCGCGGCTGCGGGAGCGCCGATCTATTCCGGCCTGCCGGGCGTCAGGAAACTTTACTCGCCGGGTGCGACCGGCAATATGCAGGCTACGAGCTCGATGGAGAACGTGCCGCGCGATCAGCGCATAGCCAATCTTTGCGCCAACGTCCTGAACCAGGAACTGCAAAGCGCCGACTACGCGCCGAAATGGCTGCCGACCATCCCCCTGAAGCAGGGCAATGTTCTCAACCCTCCGCAGGCCGCCTTCAGCACGACAACCCAATGGTACGATCTGAGCTTCCGCTGCGAGGTCGACGTCGACGCCACGCGGGTCCTGTCCTTCAACTTCCGTGTAGGGGGATTGGTCCCGCCGGGGGACTGGACCCGGCGTCGCTTCCCCAGTCTCCGCTAGATTAGGCCGGGACACCAAGCTCCGCCAACTGCCGGGCAACCTCGTGCCAGTCGGCGCAGACAAAATCGGCGCCGGCGGCTTTCAGCCGCGCGCCGTGCTCGGGATAGGTGTGACCGCCGCCGGTATAGCCGATCGCGATCATGCCGGCAGCCACCGCGCCCTGAACGCCGAAGGGCGAATCCTCGACCACGATACAGTCGGTCGGCTTCGCACCCATCTTCTCGGCGGCGCAGAGGAAGATGTCCGGCGCCGGCTTACCGTTCTTCACCATCGAGGAGGAAAAGATCGCCTCGCCGAAGAAGCGCGACAATCCCGTCACCGACAAGCTGTGGTTGATGCGCTCGACCGAGGACGACGAGGCGACGCAACGGTTTCCGGCAAGCGTGTTGAGGAACGGCGCGATCCCCGGCGTCGGCTTCAACTCCTCGGAGAAGAGCAGCTTGGTCTCGGCCCAGATGTCGCCATCGGCCGCCGGGGGGAACTGGTGGCCGGTCAGTTCCTTGATCTTCACGATGATGTCGGCCTGCTTCATGCCGATGCATTGCGCGATGATGCCGCCATGCACGCCCGGCATGCCGTGCTTCTCATAGACGCGCTCGTAAGCCTTGGCGGCCAACGGTTCGCTGTCAACGAGAACGCCGTCGCAATCGAAAATCATCAGTCTGGTTTGCGCCACGCGCTTCTCCCGGCCTCTGTGCCAATGCGCACATCGCTATCGATAAAAAGTCAGATGTTCAATAGCGGGTGATTACGTCTCCAGCGGCTCAAAGCTGGCGCAACGCTTCGCTGACCGGCGAAGATCCGAGCGCGCGCTGCATGGCCTGGCGTGACTGGGCGCGGTCGGGTGTGATCCAGTTGGGCTCGGCGCCGAGGAAGCGGTCGAGGAACGCCACGGCATAGGCGGGCATTTCCGTTGCGTTCTCGCGGTAGGACCACCAGGTGCGCAGATCGTCGGCGCATTTATCGATGCTGGGCGCGTTGCCGAATTCCTGCTCGTGGACGGCGAGGATCGCCGACACGCAGTAGTTGGTATATAGGAAACCTTCCGGCCAGAAGCGCACGATTTCCGCCGTGCCAGCATTTGCCTCGGTCTCGATCATTTCCTTCAGACCTGAGACCTCCCGCGCCGGCGCCTGCCGGATCAGCTCACGCAGCACCAGTCCGGCGGCGAAGACGATGAAGTCCGCGCGGTCGACCGCCGCGAATTGCTTCT
Source organism: Mesorhizobium sp. M2A.F.Ca.ET.067.02.1.1 (assembly GCF_004023285.1). Classification (NCBI taxonomy): domain Bacteria; kingdom Pseudomonadati; phylum Pseudomonadota; class Alphaproteobacteria; order Hyphomicrobiales; family Phyllobacteriaceae; genus Mesorhizobium; species Mesorhizobium sp. M2A.F.Ca.ET.067.02.1.1. The sequence continues at coordinate 1,259 of NZ_RZSB01000665.1, read as the reverse complement.
GCGCTTCCATGACCTCGATCCAGTCGAGGAAGGCGTGCGTCAGCTTGGCCTCGTCGATCTCGAAGCGCACGCCGAACGTTTCCGACACCACCTTCGCACTGCTGCGGAAGGTGGCGCGGAACCAGCGCAGCTGCCGCAGCCGGTGGCGAAGGTCCGGCATAAGCGCCAGTTCGTGCCTGAAGGGCAGGTCCATGTCTCACATCCCGTTTGACGACAGGCTACCACAGCGCCGCCGACGCCGAAATCGGCCGGTCGGCTGTGGAGCGTTATGGCTGCTAATATAATACATGTTGACATTCGAGGAAACAAATGTTCTCACTTTCGGGTCGTCTCGCCTCCGTTCAATATGTGCCGGAGGAAGAGACTCGGGAGGAGACCGAAATGGCAATCTGGCAGTGGGCACTGCTTCTGCTGTTTGTTGTCTGGGCGCTGCAATCGTTGGGCGTCTGGCTGCAGATGCGGCATTATTCGGATGTCTTCAAAGGCGTCACCAGCCAGTACAAGGACGGTTTCGTCGGCGCGGGCAATTTCCGCGGACGCCTCGCAAAGGGCACCATCGCGCTCATCGTCGTAACGCCGGATCTCATCGTGCGCCGCATGATGGTCATGAGCGGCCGTTCGGTGCTGACCAAGTTCAAGCGACATGAAAAATTCGAGGGCATCCCCCTCGATCGACTCCGGTCCAACCCTGCGATCATGGGGGAGGGGGAACCCGGTGTGGCCGAGGCCGTGAAACGGGCGATCGAGCAGATCGATCGCGCACGGTCGGAGCCGGGGAAGAAGCCGGGCCTGGCCGGCTTGAACATAGCAAGGGCTTAAACGACGCCGGCAGCCGGCTGGGAATGACCGGCAGGGGTCATAAGGAGGAGAAATGTCTGTAATTACACTATTGGCACAGCATGCAGACCTCGCGGTGCACAACCTGCATGTCGCAGGCACCATGGTCTCGGATGCTGCCTGGCACGGCAAGCTCGGCGTCGAGCATGCCACCGATCATCTTGTGGTCCTGGCGCAGGCGACGACCGACAACGCGCCGGTCACCGCCGATCAGCTCAAGGAACAGCTGAAGAATGTGCAGCAGGAAGAGCAGCTCGGCTGGCTCACCGCGATCGGCAAATACTTCATCGGCATCTTCCAGAAGGGCGGCGAAGTGTTCGCCGGCTTCGTCACCGGCATCATCCCGACCCTGGTCGTGCTGATGACGGCCTTCTACGCCGTCACCGAACTGGTCGGCGAGGAGCGCGTCCACGGCCTGGCAC
>NZ_RZSB01000664.1:0-3361 GCF_004023285.1 Mesorhizobium sp. M2A.F.Ca.ET.067.02.1.1 | reverse complement strand
GGAACGGCCCGAACACGTTCGGGTCCTGGAACGCGCCGGCGGCGCGGTCGTATTTGGTGAACATCTCCGCGCCGGGAAAGGCATGGAAATAGCCCGCGATGCCGAGCAGCGACGTCGCCACCGCCGATATGACATAGGCGATGAAGATCAGCCGGTAGAGGCTAGGCTGGACCGAGGTCACCGAGGCGAAGAACACCGCGCTGAAGGCCAGGAACAGCGAGACGGCGAGATAGAGCGGCGTGTTGGCGAGATCCGTCATCTGCGTCATGGCGATCATGCCGCCGATGTTCATCGCCACCAGAAGCACCAGCAAGGGAACGATCGCGCGCGAGATTCGAAGGCCGAACAGCGCCCAGACCGCGATCAGCCCGGCCATGTAGATTTCGTAGGGCGCGGGCTCGCTGATGACGAAGCCGGAGAGCAGGATACCGATGGCGATCGCGGCCGACGCGATCAGCGAGATCAGCTTCGCATTGACCGCCGACGCCGGCAATGCCCACGGCTGCAACTCATGGGCGACGGCGCTCAATAGGCGTTTTCCGTGTTGAGCAGGCGGATCGGCGTCAGGAACAGGATGCGCAGATCGAACAGCATCGACCAGTTCTCGATGTAATAGAGGTCGTATTCCGTGCGCATGCGGATCTTTTCGTTGGTGTCCATCTCGCCGCGCCAGCCATTGATCTGCGCCCAGCCGGTGACGCCGGGCTTCACCTTGTGGCGGGCGAAATAGCCGTCCACCACCTCGTTGTAGAGCAGGTTGTGCGACTGGGCGGCGATGGCATGCGGGCGCGGCCCGACCAGCGACAGCGAGCCGAAGAGCGAGTTGAAGAACTGCGGCAGTTCATCGATCGAGGTCTTGCGTATGAAGCGTCCGACACGGGTGACGCGCGGATCGTTCTTGGTCACCGTCTGCTTGGCGGTCGGGTCGGACCTGTCGGTGAACATCGAGCGAAACTTGTAGACTTCGATGATCTCGTTGTTGAAGCCATGCCGCTTCTGCTTGAACAGCACCGGCCCCTTGCTGTCGAGCTTGATGGCGATCGCCGTGGCGAGCATCACCGGCGAGAAGAGGATGATGCCGACAAGCGAGAAGACGATATCGAAGGCGCGCTTGGCGACCGAGTCCCAGTCGTTGATCGGCTTGTCGAAGATGTCGAGCATCGGCACGGAGCCGATGTAGGAGTAGGCGCGGGGCCTGAACTGCAGCGCGTTGGAATGCGCCGAGAGCCGGATATCGACCGGCAGCACCCAGAGTTTCTTGAGCAACTGCAAGACGCGCGATTCGGCTGTCAGCGGCAGCGACACGATCAGCATGTCGATGCGCGCGATGCGGGCGAATTCAATGAGCTCGGAGATCGTGCCGAGCTTCGGATAGCCGGCGACGATCGGCGGCGAACGCTTGTCGTTGCGGTCGTCGAAGATGCCGCAGATGCGGATGTCGTTGTAGGGCTGCTTCTCGACCGAGCGGATCAGCTGTTCGGCGGCCTTGCCGCCACCGACGATGAGGGCGCGGCGTTCCATGCGGCCATCGCGCGCCCAGCGCCGGATGAGGCTGGACATCACCAGCCTCAGGCCGAAGATCAGCACAAAGCCGACCACGAACCAGGTGCCGAACAGCAGGCGCGAATAGTCTTCCGAGGCCTTGATGGCAAAGGCGGTCAGCGCCATCAGCGCGAAGCTGCCGGCCCAGACAAGCAGCACCCGGCTGAAATTGGCGAGGGGGCGCATCAGCGCCGCGATCTGGTAGCAGTCGGTGACGTCGAGCAGCACCACGGCCAGGAACGATGTCGCCGCGATCGCCAGCGGGTATTGCCAGGCCAGATAATTGAAGAAGCCGACATAGTAGAAATAGACGCCGAGCCCCGACAGGAACAGCAGAGCGAACTCGACCATGCGCAGCACGCCGCTGACCATGATCGGCGACATGGTATCGCGCCGGTATTGCGACGCGACCTGGCGCGCCACATCGTTGATGCCGCCGGGCTTTTCGCTTTCGGCGGGAGCGTCGTAGTTGCGCACCGCATCCATCGAAAAGCGGCGTGCGGGGTCGATCTCATTCATGGGAACTGTCCGCGAGCTTCGCGCAATTGCTTAGCAAAAGAGAGCTAAGAAAGGCTTGAAACAACCCGTGGTTTTGAAGCTGTTGTGCGGTTGCGGACCTACTTGCTCAGCGCCGCGAAATAGGCCTTCTCGATCTCGGCTGCCATCACGTCAGAGCCGAAATGCGCCTTCAGCTCGTCGGCCTGTGGCATCGCCTTGCGGTACGCATCCATGTCTTTGACCGCCATGCCGATTTTGCTGGCAAGCTCGACGGGATCCGGCCGGATCAAGGCAGGGGAGCCATCGCCGAAGATTTCCGGAATGCCGCCGACCGCGGTCGCGATCATCGGCATGCCGGCGGCCAAGGCCTCGAGCACGATATAGGGCATCGCCTCCGCGCGCGACGGAACCACTACCAGCTCAGCCAGGGCGAAAGCTTCCCTCGCCGGCATCGGAGGCAGGAAGCGAACCCGGTTCTCGAGGCCGAGCCGCTCGACCTGAGCGTGGTAGCGCGGCAGGTCGTCGCCATCGCCAACCATCACGGCGCTCAAGGGGCGTTCAAGCTCGCTGCCGGCCAAAGCCAGCGCATCGATGAAGATATCCGGACCTTTCAGGTCGCGCATCATGCCGATGTACAGGAAATCGGCGGCATTGATCGCCGTCGTCACCGATTCGAATTCCGCGGCGCGCAGGCCGTTATAGACGAGCCGGTTGGGTATGGGCGGCTCGCCGACCTTGCGCCGATACGTTTTCCGCTCATAGTCGGAAACGAACAGCAGGCAATCGGTGAAGCGCGCCATGAAGCGCTCCAGGCCGAAGAACAGCTTTCCCGTCGCCGTCGTTTCGTCATAGTGGAGAGAGCCGCCATGCGGCGAATAAAGGCGGGCCACGCGAGACCTTGAAACCCGCAACAGTGAGCCGAACAGCCGGGCATAGGCGCCACCCTTGGCGCCATGCCCATGCAGTACGTCCGGCCGCAATTCCTGGATGATTCGATAGGTGCGCCAGGCCGAGGCGAGGTCGCCCGGCCCGACATGACGCTGCATCGGCGTGCGATGGATGCCGAGCGCGAGGCTGTCCTTCATCGCCTCGAACAGCCGCTCCTCGAAGTCGCCGCCGGTCGTCGAGTCGCAGACGATGCCCACCGCATGGCCGGCGGCGACCTGCGCCTCGGTCAGGTCGCGCACATGCCGGAAGATTCCCCCGACAGGTGAGCGGAAGCAGTGGACTATCCTGAGATTCACCGCCACGCCGGATTTTTCAGAACAGGCGTTCGCGGACGTAGACGGTGTCGCCGGGCAGCAGCGGATCGGATGTAAGC
>NZ_RZSB01000663.1:0-3382 GCF_004023285.1 Mesorhizobium sp. M2A.F.Ca.ET.067.02.1.1 | reverse complement strand
TTCGTAGAAGAACGCGCGCATCAGTTCCGGGAGCGGATTGGCCTTGCTCATGACCGCACCTCCCGCTCGAGATTGAGACATGGCGCGCCCAGGGTGTTGCGCGTGCCCTTCGTGGCCGCCCATTGATCGATCATCACGCTCAGCGACTCGGTTTCCAGTTGCGGGTTCAACTGCAGGAACCGGTCGAACTGCAAGAACCGCTCGGGTTGCGACGTATATTTGTATCCCCTGCGCCGCATCATCGCGACATGTTCAGCCATGACCTCGCCCAGCACGCTGCCGAACGGTTTGGGTTGGCGCACTGGCAAGAGCCTGTTCTGGATTACGCGATATCAACGCGCGCCAGATCGGCATGCACTGCTTTATATGGCATGCCTCACGTAGAGCTTCGACAGGGTTGTGATCGATCGCACCGGTTACCAGGAGGAAATCGAGGAACCGGTCGATGATGCGGGTGGGATGCAGGAGCGTGGATGTTGCCCAGCGGGTGGCTAATTCTCGTAACCAGGCCTGCAGCGCTTGCGACATAGCTGCCAATGCGCGCGCGATCGGGATCGGGCCAACTGGAGGTCATGCCAGCACCTCCGTTCCCGGCACATCAAGAGCGATGGCCCTCAGATCCTCGGTGGCGAGTTTGAGGTAGGGCGCTGTCGCCGCGGTTGAGCGATGTCCCTAACAGGTCGCCGATTACCTTCTTGGGCACTGCGGCGCGCAACGCCAGCACCATTGATCCCGTGAACCTGAAATACATGCTTGGCGATATCCAGACCAATTGTGGTAATCTTCTCCATGGACGGCTCTTCCTCATGTGACTTTCGACAGCCACACTTTGGCACATTGCGATGCCGGGAGCGGAGGCCGTCCACCACATCAGGTTAGCAGGTCAGCAGCAACAAACAGCAAGGCCTTGCGACCTTCGTATCGCAGTTCGGCATTGTCGATATGGAAATAGCCGATCTAGTATGCCTTAAATCCCTTTGGTTTTTCCTGATCGGCTTTTCGCAGACGAGAAATACCATGCCGCTGTGGGCAGCGATGCGGGGTCACGTCCTTCAGAGCGAGGCCGCTTTCTCCAGGAGCCGACAGGACGGCCCTTCTGTGCTCTTTCGGTCCCATCTGCTCATCCTCGACGCTCAGTCGAGATCGCCACTTCCTCACGGTCCTTTCGTTGATCCCGTAGCGCCTCACGAGCACGGCGGCTGGAGCTTTCGATCGCTGTAGCTCTGCTCGAACGGCGTCCGAAACGTGCGTAGTCTTGGCGCTGCAATGAAGAAGTTGGCCCATGGACTTTCCCTCTGTGTCGGCGACAACACTACGCCATCACACTCTGGGACTTAACACCTAATAGCGCATACTGGAATTGACGCTTATTAGGACAGCTCGTTGGTCCTTCGCCGTCCGCGTCACGACGTATGTGGCGTATTTCTCCACGTCGAACGTAGTACTGAGAAACGTTTCCAGTATCTCATTGTAGTTTTTGATGCTCACAACAACAAATTTGAGGTGGTAGTCAAACGATCCGGTTACCTCGTAGCATTCGATTACTTGTGGAATTGTGAGCACATGGCGCTCGAAGGCGGCATAGGTCTCGCGGCTACTCCTTGACAGAGTTACGTGTGCCAAGATTATCTGCACGGTCTGGAGCTTCTCGATGGCTATTTCCGCCGTGTAGCGCCGAATTATACCAGCTTTCTCGAGTTTTTTCACTCGCTGCCAGCAGGGAGAAATTGAAACCCCGACGATTTTGGCGAGTTGCTTTAGGGGAAGACGGCCATCGGCTTGAAGTGCCTCAAGTATCCGGTAGTCGATTCGATCGAGATTAATCATTCTGCGATATCTTCAGGGAGCGACACTCACTTGGATGTCGCATGCCGTTGGGGGTCAAACGTTTTTGCTATAGAGGCTATGCGATTGCAGCAAGAATTGTAAAGACGGCAACTCAAGCGTTGATGGCGCTCGCCGTCAAGGCCGCAAAGAGCGTCTACTTCTCCACGCTCGCCGACATTATCGCCTCGCTGGCCAAGGCCGAGCGCGAGGGGCAGTTGCGCGAGCGTATCTGCTATCTATGCCGCGCATCCCTGCTGGTCGTCGACGAAATCGGCTATCTCCCGGTCGTGCCCGGCGGCGGCAATCTCTTCTTCCAGCTCGTCAATGCCCGTTACGAGAAGGGTGCCATGATACTCACCTCCAATCGCGGCTTTGCAGAATGGGGCGAAGTTTTTGGTGATGCTGTTGTCGCAACAGCATTGCTCGACAGACTTCTTCACCATGCCGTCGTCGTGCAGATCGAAGGATCGAGCTACCGATTGCGCTAGCACGCTGATCTTGTTCCCGAGCATGTTCGCTCCAAAGCGCTCATCAATCCGCCGCCATCGCCGAAAAAGCGTGGCCGCCCAGCACGACTGAAACCGACCGATCCTGACGCCGGCTGATCACCGATCCCTTCACCCGCACGCTAGGGGAAATTGGATGCCCATATCTGTGGAAACTTGGGCGCCCATTGACATCCGCTGCCGGTTGCCCGGCTTTGTTCGTCGGCTTCACGGCTACTATGCCGGAGTCAGACTTCTCCTGTCCGTTCATCACCTGCTACGGCTCCTCGCCTCCCCGATGCGGACCGACACGGCTATCGCCGCCGGCCGGGCAGGAGATCTCGCAGGTTCCGACGTGTTCCTTTTCGTGCGTGATGTGGCCCTAGCTAGCAGGCTTCTCTGATTGGGGTCGTTGAGGTCAAGCTCCTCCTGATATTTTTCCGGACCATGTCGCCCCGCGGGTCACTCGCTTCTCTTCGCGGTCGACGTTAGGCCGCCGCACGATGGGGTCAGTAGAGCGAGACGTCTCAATCTGTTGAACGACCTTGGGAGAGTTCGCCCAGGATCAAGCCTGCTAACGAGATCACCTTGCCCGTCGTCCCCACGGGAACGATCCGGATCACGCCCTTTCGGGCGGAATCAATTCCTCCTTCGTTGGTCCGTTATCTCCATTTCATGCCGATACGCGGCCGGGTGCCTTGCCGAAGCGGAATTCTGTTGCATCACTCCACATGCGATGCAGGATGACAGCGAGCTTGCGGGCAACAGCAACTCGGGCTCGGGCCATACCGCGCCGTTTGGCGACGTTCATGCCCCACGCTCTGAGGCTCGACCATTTCTTGCTCAGCACGAGCAGCGAATGAGCCGCCTCATAGAGGGCCGTGCGGGCGAGTTCGTCACCGCATCGGCTCACCTTGCCCTGAATGTCCGTTTCGCCAGATTGGTAACGTGCCGGGGTCAGACCCAGATGCGCGCCGACATCCCTCGAGCGACGAAAGCGGTCCGGCTGATCGATCGTGGCACGAAAGGCGAGCGCGGTGATGGGTCCGACACCTGGAACGCTCATGAGT
>NZ_RZSB01000662.1:0-3385 GCF_004023285.1 Mesorhizobium sp. M2A.F.Ca.ET.067.02.1.1 | reverse complement strand
AGCGCGAGGCGTCGACCTTGCCGGCCAGCACGCTCTCGTAATTGGTCAGGTAAACGACGTCGTCGCCTTCGATCTCGGCATCGGAGCGGATGAACTTCAACGTCACGCCGAAAGCACCATGGAACCGCTCTTCCGCCTCGGCGAAGAACTCATGCCGGACGCCGAGCGGGATAACGATCAGGCGCAGGCCCGGCACGAACTTGCCGACCAGGCGCATCAGCTCGATCTGCATGAATGTCTTGTGCAGGCCGAAGGAGGCGAAGATCGCGCGGCAGCCCCCTCTCATCGCCCAGCGCACGATGGCGCGGCAATGCGGCGCGCCGGCCGGGTTGATGTCGTCGAGCGCAACGTCGAAGCCGTCGGCCTTGGCCAACTGCATCTTGCGACGCAGGAAGTCCAGATACGGATCCTGGTCAGGGATGAGGACGGGCGCACTCATACCGGCACCGCCTTCCTGGCGCGGCGCTTGCGCGTTCCTTCCTCTCCCCCTGTGGGAGAGGACAGTTCGCCCCGCTGAGGCGCAGCCGAAGCGATGGGCGATCTTGGTGAGGGGTGCTCGTAGGGTGCCATCTCTTGCGGCGTCGCAGACCCCTCACCAAGCGCGGCCAGCGGCTCGCCTGCGGCTTGCCGGGCCTTGCTATCCTCTCCCACAAGGGGCGAGGAAGAGGCGTCTCCCGCCTCATACCCCCACGCCTGCCATCCGGGCCGCGGCTTGCGGCAGAACATCTCCAGCTTCGGCACGCCGGGATAGAGCCGCTCGATCTGCTCGGCGTACCAATCGGGCTTGGCGCTGTGCGCGCCCACGGCGTGCTCGGTGCATTTCTGCGGCTGGGTGCCGGGCAGCGGCGCCGGCACGTTGCCGCGCGTGCCGATGAGCAGCAGCTCGAGATTGTCGAACGACCAGTAGCCGGTGCCGAGCTGCTTGCCGGCATAGACCTTCTTCCAGCCCCAGAAACTCTTGAAGGCGAACCCCCAGGTGGCCATGATCGCCAGCCCGTTGGCTAGGTCCGTCACCCACAGGAACAGCACCGCGTCCGGCGCGGCGGGGCAGCCGAGCGCCATGATCTCTTCCAGGTCCATGGTCGGGTAATGGTTTTCCGCGCTCTTCTCGCGGCCGGTCGCTTCCGAATGGACGAGGAATTTCCACGGCGGGTCGGCATAGATCACCGGGTAGGTCGGGCCGCTGGCGCCGTCCTTCCACCAGATCGGCGCGCTCGCCTGGCCTGCCTTGGCGACCATCTCCATATGCGCCAGCCGCACCGTGTGCGACAGTTTCTGCTTTTCGGCGCGGATGATCTTCGCGCCCTTCATGTATTCGCCGACATTGGGCTGGTCGGGCACGAAGGCGGTCTTGATCGGCTTCGACGCCGGCCTGTCCTTGCCGTCCCTGCCGGTCGTTTCGTCGAACTGCGGAATTTCCGCAGTTGCGACCAGCTTGCGCCGCACGGCCGACACCGTCTTGTCATCGACGCCCAGCATCGCCGCGATCGCGCGCGAGGAAACCGACGGCGTGTCGCGCAGCTGGTCGGCGATCACCGCCTGCTTCTGCGCCGTGGTCAGGTGCCGGCGGGCGAAATTGAGCTCGCGCGACAGCGTGCGCTTGTCGACCTCCGACAGCCCTTTGCGCACGAAGCGCGGCCAGTCGACCAGGCCGAGGCTTTGGCAGATCTCGACGCGGTGATGCCCGTCGATGATCTGGCCTTCCTCGTCATACTCCACCGGCACCAGCACGCCATGCGCGACGATCGAGCGTTCCAGCGCGGCATATTCTTCCGGCGAAAGGCGGGGAAGCAGCTGGTATTTCATCACACCATCCCCAGCGCTGCCTTGTAGAGGTCGAGGATGCTTTCAGCCTCCTGCCGCTCCGCCTGGTCCATCTTGCGCAGCCGCACGATCGTGCGGATCGCCTTGGTGTCGAAGCCAGTGCCCTTGGCCTCGGCATAGACTTCCTTGATGCTTTCCGAGACGTCCTTCTTTTCTTCCTCGAGCCGCTCGATGATGGTGCGCAGCTGCCCGGCCGCGACGGTCTGCGCCGTGCTCGTCGTCTCGGCCGCCTGCAGCTCCTCCGTCGCCTCGCGGTTGCGCTCGCCTTTCGGCTTGCCGTCCTTCTTGGGAAGACGACGCGGCGAATAGGGATCGTATTCGTCGTTCATGCCGCCGCCCTCCAGGTTGTGCGATCGGCGAGGCGGTAGCCATGGCCCCACACGGTCTGCACATCGACGCCAAAAGGCTTCAGCTTCTTGCGCAGCTTGCACACGAAGACGTCGACGATCTTGATTTCGGGCTCGTCGCCGGCGCGGTCGGAGTAGAGCGCCTGCATGATCGCCTGCTTCGTCGCCAGCTCCCGCGTCGTCAAGAAGGCGAACAGCCGCGCCTCATGCACGGTCAGCCGCCACTCGATCGGGACGATCACATCGCTCGGCACGAGCGCATCTTCCAATTGCCGGACGCGCTCTCGCAGCATCGCTATTTCAGATTGTTGCCGGCTCACGAGATCAGCCTCCATGTCTCGTCTTCCGGCGGTTCATGTAGACGACCGAAGCCATGGCGCGCCAAAGCGGCACCTTCCGTTCCGCTGCGAATCGCGCGGCATCCTGGTCGATCGACGAAGCGTTGGCGGAAAGCACCAGCACGATCCGGTCAGGTTCCAGGTCGCCTTTGTATTCCGGCGCGAAAAGCAGGTATTCCACGGCCTTGACCATCGTCGCCGTGACCGGTGCGGCGCCCGCCTTGACGCAGATGTCCAGGACCTCGCGCGCGCCCTTGGCATGGCGCCTGTTGATCAGGGCGCGGATCGTCGTGATGGCGAGCGTGTCGCCGGTCTTGAACTTTCCGAAGGCCGGCGGATTGCGCAGCACGGTCACGCCGGCGCGTTTGCAGACCTGGTCGACTGTCACCGCGTCGTCGTCGCCGGCCGCGACCATGGCGTTGTGGAGCTGCGTCGGCGTGACCTGGATGCGGTCGCGGTTGTGCCGCACGAACGCGCTGGCGCGCGCCGCCTGCTCGTCCGCCTCCACGACCAGCACCGGCAAAAGGTCGATCCCGCCATGGGTGACGGCGCCGATGGCCGTGTGCTGGCCGTCGATGACATGAAGCTCGCCGGCAACATCGACCACGACAGGCGGCTTGAAGGCGCGCCAGTCCCATTCGCTGACGATCTTGCGGATCAGCCGCACCGACCGCTCGGACAGGCCGCGCTGATATTTTTCGTCGACCAGCAGCGACGACGGCGGCACCAGGCGCAGTTCGGGAGGATGCGTCGTGATCGTCGCCGGGGTCAGGTCGCCAAAGTGGAGCGCTGTCACCTGTCTCATGGCGCCACCCTGGTGATCCGATAGCTGCCAGGTCGCCCCGCGCCTGGCCGCGCGAGCATGCGCACCAACTC
>NZ_RZSB01000661.1:0-3387 GCF_004023285.1 Mesorhizobium sp. M2A.F.Ca.ET.067.02.1.1 | reverse complement strand
GAGGAAGACGCCGTCTGGCCCTTGGTGACCGGCTCGGTCTCGACCACCTCGAAGGTGGCGCGCTGGGGCAGCGTCAGCGAGATCGGCACGCCGTTGAACTGGGCGAGCTGAACGGCCATGCCTTCCTGCAGATAGGGCGCAAAGTCGCCGACCACGGCTTCCGAAGCCACGACCTGGTCGTAGCTTTCCGGGTTCATGAAGTGAAAGCCTTCGCCGTCGGAATAGAGGAAGGTGTGCTCGCGCTCCTCGACATAGGCGCGCTCGACCATTTCGGTCGTGCGGTAGCGTTCCGACACCTTCACCCCGTCGCCGATACGGCGCATGTCGAGCTGCGTCACCGGCGTGCCCTTGCCAGTGTGGATGTTTTCGGCAAAGAGGATGACATAGAGCTTGCCGTCCTTATCGACGACGTTGCCTTTGCGTAAGGAGCTGGCGATGACCTTGACCACGATATTCGATCCCGTTCGAGTTTTTCGGCCTGCAAGCGTCGATTTCCGCGAAGCGGCGACGGTGGCCATCGCGTGCGCCCTAGCGCATCTTGCGCCGAACCGCCAGTCTTCCGCGCGATTTTCCTGCCTATGACCGCCGCTTCGCCCTGGTGGATGCCTGATATCCATGCCGACCGCCGGCCACGGCTTATGGCGCGCAACGCCATCGCGTCGGCTCTTCGCGTCTGGTTCGCGGAACGTGATTTCATCGAGGTGACGACCTCGGCGCTGCAGGTTTCGCCGGGCAACGAGGCACACCTTTCCGCCTTCGCCACCGAGGCGCTCGGCCCCGACGCATCGCGCCACCCGCTCTATCTCCACACCTCGCCCGAATTCGCCTGCAAGAAGCTGCTCGCCGCCGGCGAGGAGCGCATCTTCAGCCTCGGCCCGGTCTGGCGCAACCGCGAGCGCGGGCCGCTGCATCATCCCGAATTCACCATGCTCGAATGGTACCGCATCGGCGAAACTTACGAGCGCCTGATGGACGACTGCGCCGAATTCCTGGCGCTCGCCGCGGAGAAGGCCGGCTCCAGGCTTTTCCGTTTTCGCGGACGCGAGGCCGACCCCTTCGCCGAGCCGGAGCGGCTGAGCGTGGCGGAGGCCTTCACTCGATATGCCGGCATCGACCTTCTGGCGACCGTCGCGGCTGACGGGAGCACGGATCGCGACGGACTTCATGCCACGCTGGTCAAGGCTGGCCTGCGCACCGCGCCCGACGACAATTGGGCCGATCTGTTCAGTCGGGTGATGGTGGAGAAGATCGAACCGGCCCTGGGGCAGGGGCGGGCCACCATCCTTTACGGCTATCCGATTTCGGAAGCGGCACTTGCCCGCCCGAGCGCCGAGGATCCGCGCGTTGCCGAGCGCTTCGAGCTTTATTGCTGCGGCGTCGAGCTCGCCAACGCCTTCGGCGAGCTTACCGACCCGGCAGAGCAGCGCCGCCGCTTCCTCGCCGAGATGGACGAGAAGGAGCGCGTCTATGGCGAGCGCTATCCGCTGGACGAGGATTTCCTGGGGGCCTTGGCCATCATGCCGCAGGCAAGCGGCTCGGCGCTGGGCTTCGACCGGCTGGTGATGCTGGCGACGGGGGCAACGAGGATCGAGGACGTGATCTGGGCGCCGGTGGCCGGATAGCACGCCCTTTTCGACCCTGCGCATCCCACACGAACCACCGCGATTGCCTTGAGATTGCCGCATCCGCCATTGCACTAGCGTGGGTGGAACAATAGATGGTGCGACAGCTGGCGCTTCGGCATGCACAAGACGATGCGACAGGTGCCGCAGGGCGTGACAAAGTGCATGGCCCTGACAGATTGCATGAACAAACGGGAACAACCTTATGACCAACCAGCTCGACGCAGCGAAATTGACCGATCGCGTTACGGCGCTCGTCGAGGCCGCCAAGCGCGCCGGCGCCGACGCGGCCGACGCGGTGGCGGTGCGCGGCCGCTCTGCCGGCGTGTCGGTGCGGCTGGGCAAGGTCGAGGGCACCGAATCGTCGGAGAGCGAGGATGTGTCGCTGCGCGTCTTCGTCGGCCAACGCGTGGCGAGCGTCTCGGCGACCGCCGCTTCCGATCCGAAATCGCTTGCCGAGCGCGCCGTCGCCATGGCCAAAGTCTCGCCCGAGGATCCGTTCCGGGGCCTCGCCGATCCCGCGCTGCTCGCCCGCAATTTGCGCGACCTCGACCTTTTCGATCCGACCGAGGTACCGGCCGACCAGTTGAAGGAGGCAGCCCTTGCCGCCGAAGCGGCCGCATTGGCCGTCAAGGGCGTCACCAATTCCTCCGGCAGCAGCGCTAGCGCCGGACTGGGCGGGCTCGTGCTCGCCACCTCGCATGGCTTTGTCGGCCAGTATGTCGCCTCGCGTTTCTCGCGCTCGACCAGCGTCATAGCCGGGGAGGGCACGGCGATGGAGCGCGACTATGAATTCTCCTCGCGCCAGCATTTCGCCGATCTCGACGCGCCGGGAGAGATCGGCCGCAAGGCCGGCGAACGCGCCGTGCGCCGCCTCGGCGCCCGCAAGGCGGCGACCGGCCCGGTCGATGTGGTGTTCGATCCGCGCGTCGCGCGCGGCATCGCCGGCCATCTCGCCGGCGCCATCAACGGCGCGGCGGTCGCCCGCAAGACCAGCTTCCTGCGCGACATGATGGGCAAGCAAGTGGCCTCGGCCGCGATCACCGTCACCGACGAGCCTTTGCGCCGGCGGGGACAGGCCTCGCGCCCGTTCGACGGCGAAGGCGTCGAGGGCGGGAAGCTGCTGATGGTCGAGAAGGGCGTGCTCAACCACTGGTTCCTGTCGACCTCGGCCGCGCGCGAGCTCGGTCTCGTCACAAATGGACGCGGCTCGCGCAGCGGCTCGTCGGTCTCGCCGTCCTCGACCAATCTCGCCATCGAGCCGGGCGAGCGGACGCCGGAAGACCTCATCAAGTCGCTGAAGCGCGGCTTCTACGTCACCGAGGTGTTCGGCCAGGGCGTCGACATGGTGACCGGAGAATACAGCCGCGGCGCCTCCGGCTATTGGATCGAGAACGGCGCGCTGGCACATCCGGTGGCCGAGGTGACGATCGCCTCCAACCTGAAGGCCATGTTCCTCAACATGGTGCCGGCGAGCGACCTCGACCGCAATTTCGGCACGGCTGCCCCGACGCTCCTGATCGAAGGGATGACCCTTGCCGGCGCTTGACCAACTGACATCGAGCGAGGCTGGCGACGACCTTGCATTGCTGCGCGAAGCCGCCCGCGAAGCCGGCGCCATCGCCATGCGTTATTTCGGCAACAACCCGCAGGTGTGGATGAAGGGCGGCACCTCGCCGGTGAGCGAGGCCGACCATGCCGCGGACGCCTATCTTCGCGAGACCTTGCTCAAGGCGCGTCCGGATTATGGCTGGCTGTCTGAACA
>NZ_RZSB01000660.1:0-3390 GCF_004023285.1 Mesorhizobium sp. M2A.F.Ca.ET.067.02.1.1 | reverse complement strand
GCGTGCAAGGTCGGCGTCCAGAACGGATGGTTCTGGTGTTCGCCCCCTTCCATCTTGTTGCCGATATAGGCTGCGTGTTCCGGCCCGCCCTTCTCGTAAAGCACGATCGGCAGGTAACGGCTGTGGCCGATCGCATCCATCGCCGCGAAGAAGATGAACTTGTAGCCGCCGAGCAGATATTGCGTGTTGTGCTTGGAGGTGGCGAAGAGCACGTCGATGCCGGCCTCTTCCATCAGCCGGTCCACCCGCGCCTGGTCGAAGGGAATACTGCTGACCTCGGTCTTGCCCGGAGCGATGTTCATCTGCCTCTCCCTGTTTTTCATCGGTCGCAGGAGCACCGAACGTTATGATTTATGGCTGTCGGCCAAATCTGCATCATTTTGGCCGCTCTGGTCCAGCCAGAACTGATCACTTTCGCGCCAAAGGCGGTTTATGTCCGAACCCCTATCCCGCTTCGCTATAATCTGGTCCTACCAGATAAAGGTATGAGAGCTTCTTTCGGCCGGCTGGTCCAGCGGACGGAAATTTCAAAGCCAAGCCATGCTGCGCCAAAACCGTCTCTGGCGAAACCTTTGCCAAGGCCCATAATCACGCGATTGGCGCGCCTGCCACGGTGCGAAGAGGGGAGTTTGAACGATGTCCGAATTGACGATTTCACGCCGCGGCCTGCTGGCCGGTTCGGCGCTGCTGCTGGCCTCGAACGCGCTGCCGACCATCGGCTTCGCGCAGACGCCGAAGAAGGGCGGCCGCCTCGTGCTGGCCGCCGATTCCGAACCGCGCAACCTCAACCCGGCAATCGTTGCATCGAACGGCGTCTTCTTCATTTCCAGCAAGATCGTCGAGACGCTGGCCGAAGCCTCCTTCGACGCCAAGGACGGGCTTCAACCGCGGCTCGCGCTTTCCTGGGAAGGTGCGGCCGACGGCCTGTCGGTGAGCTTCAAGCTGCGCGACGGCGTCAGATGGCATGACGGCAAGCCCTTCACTTCCGCCGACGTCGCCTTCTCGGCGCTGCAGATCTGGAAGCCGCTGCAGAATCTCGGCCGCACCGTGTTCAAGGACCTGGAGGCTGTCGACACGCCGGACGAGCTGACGGCCGTCTTCAAATTCGCCAAGCCGACGCCGTTCCAGCTCATCCGCAACGCGCTGCCGGCGCTGTCGAGCGTCGTGCCGAAGCACGTTTATGAAAACGGCAAGATCGAGGACAACCCGGCCAACAATGCGCCGGTCGGCACCGGTCCATTCAAATTCGCCGAATACAAGGCCGGCCAATATTACCGGCTGACGAGGAACGACGCCTATTGGGGCAAGGACGAGCCCTATCTCGACGAGATCGTCTACCAGGTGCTTCCCGATCGCACGTCCGCCGCCGCTGCGCTGGAAGCCGAAGAGATCCAGCTCGCCGCCTTCTCCGCCGTGCCGCTCGCCGACCTCAACCGCATCTCCAAAGTGCCGGGCCTGAAGGTCATCACCAAGGGCTATGAGGGGTTGACCTACCAGCTCGTCGTCGAGATCAACCACCGCCGCAAGGAGCTGGCCGACCTCAAGGCGCGGCAGGCGATCGCCCATGCAATCGACAAGGATTTCGTCGTCAAGACGATCTTCCTCGGCTACGCCGCGACCGCCACTGGCCCTGTGCCGAAGAACGATCCGCAATTCTACACCGCCGACGTGCCGACCTATCCTTTCGACGTCGCCAAGGCCAACGCTCTGCTGGACGAAGCCGGCTACAAGCGCGCCGACGACGGCAAGCGCTTTGCGTTGAAGCTTTTGCCGGCACCCTATTTCAACGAGACGAAGCAGTTCGGCGATTATTTGCGCCAGGCGCTGGCGGCGATCGGCATCGACGCCCAGATCGTCAACAACGACTCGGCAGCCCACATCAAAGCCGTCTACACCGACCATGCCTTCGACCTCGCCGTCGGCCCGCCCGTGTTCCGCGGCGACCCGGCGATCTCGACCACCATCCTGGTGCAGAGCGGCATTCCCGACGGCGTGCCCTTCTCCAACCAGGGCGGCTATAAGAACGCCGAGCTCGATGCGCTCATCGTCAAGGCGTCCGAGACGCTCGACACCTCGGCTCGCACCGAGCTCTACAAGGAGTTCCAGAAGAAGGTCGCTGCCGATCTGCCGCTGATCAACGTTGCGGAGTGGAGTTTCATTAGCGTGGCTCGCGATACGGTGGGCAACATCGCCAACAACCCGCGCTGGGCTGTGTCGAACTGGGCGGACACTTATTTGGAATCGTGACACATTCGCGCGGATGAAAATTCGCGAACAAATCGGAATTTGGTCGGAGGCCGCGTTCCGTCACCCCCGGCCTGGGCTCGGCTTTTTCAATAGCCAGCGTATCGCCAACCCTTCGAGGCGCGCATGACCCGCGCCCTCACCCTCCTGCGTCGCCGTCTTGTCGGCAGCCTCTTCGTGCTGCTCATCGTCGTCATCGGCAGCTTCCTCCTCCTCGAAGCCGCTCCGGGCGACGCGGTCGACGCCTACATCGTCTCGACCGGCGGCGACGCCGGCATGATCGAACTGCTGCGCCATCGTTGGGGCCTCGACCAGTCGGAGCTCACCCGTCTCGCCAACTACCTCTGGGCCTTGCTGCATCTCGACCTCGGCCAATCCGTTACCTTCTCGCGGCCGATCCGTGACGTGATCCTCGAACGCCTGCCGACCACGCTGGTCCTTATGGGCAGCGCCACCGCGCTCTCCTTCGGCCTCGGCTCGGCGCTCGGCATCTATGCCGGCGCTGCGCCCGGCAGCTTCCGCGACCGCTTCCTGTCGATCGGCTCGCTGGCGCTCTATGCCGTGCCGGGCTTCTGGCTCGGCCTCGTGCTGATCGTCGTCTTCGCCGTCGACCTGCGCTGGCTGCCGATCGGCGGCATCGAGACCATAGCCTCCGGCAAAACCGGATTTTCCCGCGCCGCCGACATCGCCACCCATCTGGTGCTGCCGGTCTCGGCGCTCGGCTTCATCTATCTCGCGCTCTATCTGCGCATGATGCGCGCCGGCATGGCCGAAGCCTGGCGGCAGGATTTTGTCCTCGCCGCCCGCGCCAGGGGCCTGCCCCGCCGCCGCGTCGTGCTTGCCCATGTCGCCCGCAACGCGCTTTTGCCATTGGTCACCATGCTCGGCCTGCAATCGGCGCAAATGCTTGGCGGCAGCGTCGTCATCGAAAGCGTCTTTGCCGTGCCCGGCCTCGGCCGGCTGGCGCAGGAGGCCGTCGCCGGACGCGACACGCCGCTGCTGCTCGGCATCATCCTGGTCAGCGCCGTCCTGGTCGTCGTCATCAATCTCCTGGTCGACCTCGCCTATGCTGTCCTCGATCCACGCGTCGGCGCCGGCGAGGCAAGCGCATGAACCGCCTGCGCCGTTTCTTGCGCACCCCGGAAG
>NZ_RZSB01000065.1:0-14078 GCF_004023285.1 Mesorhizobium sp. M2A.F.Ca.ET.067.02.1.1 | reverse complement strand
GTATGCCGCACACCGAACCCGTGACCGATTTCGCCATCGACTGCGACAGATGCAGCGTGCGCTCGTCCATGCCGTTGAAATAGCGCTCATAGGCGACCTTGCCGTTCTTCAGCACCAGGAAGCCGTCGGTAAAGGTTTCGTCCAGCAAGCCCGCGAGCGTCGTCGGCGCTCCGTTGCTATCGACCACCGGCAATTCGTCGAGGTCCACCTCCGCGCGCTCCAGGCGACGGCGGTGGCCGCTGCCGCGCCACACCTCGACCGTCGGCAGGAATTCGCGGATGTGCTGAAAGGCCCAGCGATTCCAGGGGGGCCGGTCCCAATCGAGCTTCGGCGACAACAGCTTGGGCGGCGAGCCCTGCATAATCGGCGGCCGCGGATCGGAGTTGCGGTAAGACGACAAGATTTCCTCCTCGATGCATGTCACCCAAATGCGTGCGCCGGTTTGGGCGAACGACATGCACAGTCACAAGAAAGGGAGGCCGGAGCCTCCCCTCCTTTCATGCCCACCTGCAAAATTACTTGCGCAGGTTGGTCCAGATCTTGTTATAGATCTCCACCACTTCCGGCGGGCATGGCGGCACGAATTCCGGCGTCGGGGCGCCGGCCGGCGGATTAAGTTCCGGTGAGTTGGCGAACTCCGGCGGCAGGAATTTGTGGCTGCCGGCAATGCCGTTGTCGTAGCCGGCGAAGTCCGAGATCAGCGCCGCGTTCTCAGGCGCCATGACGAAGTCCTGGAATAGCTTGGCGTTCTCCAGGTTCTTGGCGCCCTTCAGCACCGCGACATTGTCCATCCAGCCTTCGATGCCTTCCTTCGGATAGGCATATTTGATTGCCGGGATCTTCTGGCGCGAACGATAGGCCGCGCCATTCCATTGCTCGGTGACGATCACGTCGCCCGAGGTGATCTTGGTGATGGTGTCGTAGCTGAACGTCTTCCACGACGGCTTGGCAGCCACCAGGATGTCGTTGACCTTCTTCAGATTGGCCTTGTCGGCGCCGCAGCGCGGCACGCCGGCATAACGCTCCGCCGCATGCATGACGGTGTTGACGTCGTCGAGGACGTTGATCTGGCCCTTGAGCTCATCCGGCGGGTTGAACAGGATGGCCAACGTGTCGATGTCGCCCTTGAACTTGTCGGTATTGACCGAGAACGTTGTCGTGCCGAACTGCCACGGCGCGGTGTAGTGGCGCCCCTTGTCCCAGTAGATGTCGACAAAGCGCGGGTCGAGGTTCTTGCCGTTCGGCATCGCGTTGGGCTCGGTCTTTTCGAGCAGGCCCTCTTCGATCATGATCTTCACGGTGTAGTCCGACGGCACCACGATGTCGTAGCCGGAATTGCCGGCGCGCACCTTGGACAGCATGGTTTCGTTTGAGTCGTAATCGTCCAGCGTCACCTTGATGTTGTACTGCTTCTCGAACTTCTCGATCAGCTTCGGATTGGTGTAGTCACCCCAATTGTAGATGTGCAGTTCGCCGTCGGCGAGCGCCGGCACTGCCCATAAAAGCACTGCCGCGGAAACGGCCGCCATCAGTTTTCCAGACATTTTATGTTCTCCTTGCCTTCCCATTGTTGTGTGTTGGAGCTCATTTGGCGCGTCGGCGCGCAATCAGGAAAGAGACCGAGACGAACAGGATCGACACCATAAGCAGGATGGTGGAGATGGCGTTGATCTCGGGCGTCATCGGCCGCCGGATCTGGTTCCATATATAGAGGGGCAGTGTCGTCTGGCCGGGACCTGCGACGAGCTGCGTGATGGTAAAATCGTCGAAGGAGACGATGAAGGCGAGCGCAGCGCCCGACATAACGCCGGGAACCAAGAGCGGCAGCGTAATGCGCCTGAAGGCGTTCCACGGCGTCGCGTAAAGATCGGCTGCGGCATATTCCAGCGTCAGGTCCATGTCCTCCAGCCGCGCCCGGATCGGCATATAGGCGAAGGGGATGCAGAACACGGTGTGGGCGAGGATCAGATTGCCGATGCCGAAATTCAGCCTGAACGCACCGGCGATCAGCGCGAAGAAGGAGAGCGTCGCAACCGCCGTGATGATCTCGGGCACCATCAGCGGCAGGTTGATAACCATGAATGCCGCCGCCAGCCCACGCCACGGCTTCACCCGGGTCATTCCGATCGCCGCCAGCGTCGCGCAGATCGTCGAGACGATCGTCGCGGTCACCGAGATGATCAGCGTGTTCTTGGCCGCGGCATGGAATTCCTCGTTGAGGAAGGCGCTGCCGTACCAGCCGAGCGTGACGCCTTCCCAATGCGTGACCAGTGAGCCGCTGTTCAGCGAGAAGATCATCAGGATAAGCACCGGCACATAGAGCACCAGCAGGCAGATGATGGCGATCGATCGGAACCCCGGCTGGTCCTTGATATCCATGACGCGGGGCTCAGCCATGCTGCACCTTGCCCGACGTGTTGCGGACATAGAAGTAAAGCGCAACCAGCACGGCGGCCATCAGGATCAGCGCCTGCGCGCAGCCGAGCGGCCAGTTGCGCCCCGAGCCGAATTGCTGGGCGATCAGGTCGCCGATCATCAGGTGGATGCCGCCGCCGAGGATGAGTGGCGTCACATAGGCGCCGAGGGCCGGGATGAAGACGAGCAGGCATCCGGCGATGATGCCGGGCTTGGACAGCGGAATGATCACCCGCCACAGCACTTGCCGGCGCGTCGCATAAAGATCGTAGGCCGCTTCGATAAGCCGGAAGTCGAGCTTCTCGAGGCTCGAATAGAGCGGCAGCACCATGAACGGCAGGAACGCGTAGAGCAGGCCGAGCTGGATGGCGAAGTTGGTGTAGAGCATGGTGATCGGCTTATCGATCACCCCCAGCCCGATCAGCGCGTTGTTGATCAGGCCCTCGTCACGGATGATGAACATGATCGCCAGCGTGCGGACCAGAAGGTTCGACCAGAATGGGATGGTGATCAGAAGCACCCACCAATTGCGCTGCGCCGGCGGCCGCGTCGCCATGAAATAGGCGGTCGGAAAACCGAGCAGCAGGCAGATGACAGTCGTCACCGCCGCGAACAGGAACGAACGCAGATAGATGATCAGGAAGTCCGGCGTGAATTGCAGCGTGTCGTCGAAAATGTCGCGCTGGACCAGGAAGTTCAGATAGGCGTCGGTCGAGAACTGCCACTGCACGCCGCCATAAGGCGCGGCGACGAGGAACGAATAGACGCAGATGATGATCAGCGGCAGCACGCCGAAAATGCCGATGATGATCAGCGCCGGCAGCGACAGGAGTCGGTTGCGTCGCGCGCTGGTCTTCACCGCCTTGGCTTCGAACAACGCGGCCTTGGAGGGCGGGCCTGAGGAGAGAGCAGCTGTCGTCATCAGTCTTTCAGGACGCGGGCGGCGTCCTCCTCGAACTGGATGCCGACCTTGACGCCGGTCTCGTAGGTCACCGCGCTCGAACGGCTGTTCTGGTGGCGCACGATGAAATTCTCGCCGCCGCCATCGAGCTTGACGTGGTAGTGCGTGTCGGTGCCGAAATAGACGATGTTGGAGAGCGTGCCGGCGATCGTGCCCTTGGCCGGATCGGGGACCAGATCGGCATGCTCGGGACGAACCACCAGCGTCACCTCGCCGGTCGGATCGAAGCCTTCCGGATAGCCGGCGCTGATCGTCGCGTTGCTGGCGAACTTGACTGTCGCCACGCCGGCCTGCTTCGATACCACCGTGCCCGGCAGGAAATTGGTCTCGCCGATGAAGTCGGCGACGAAACGTTCGGCCGGCCGGTCATAGATGTCGCGCGGCGCGCCGACCTGCAGGATCTTGCCGGCCGACATCACCGCGATGCGGTCGGACATGGTCAGCGCTTCTTCCTGGTCATGGGTCACGAAGATGAAGGTGATGCCGGTCTCGTGCTGCAGCCGCTTCAGCTCGATTTGCATTTCCTTGCGCAGCTTGTAGTCCAGCGCCGACAAAGGCTCGTCGAGCAGCAGCACCTTCGGCTGCGGCGCCAGCGCCCGGGCCAGCGCCACGCGCTGCTGCTGGCCGCCGGAGATCTGGCTGGTGCGGCGCGCCTTCAGCGCCTCCATCTTGACCAGCTTCAGCATCTGGGCGACGCGGGCCTCGATCTCCGCTTTCGGCTTGCCGAGCATCTCCAGCCCGAAGCCGATATTCTGCGCCACCGTCATGTGCGGGAACAGCGCATAGCTTTGGAAGACGGTGTTGACCGGACGTTTGAACGGTGGCAGCGGCGCGATGTCCTGGCCGTGCAGCAGGATCTCGCCGGCGCTCGGGAAATCGAAGCCGGCAATCAATCTCAGCAGCGTCGTCTTTCCGCATCCAGACGGACCGAGCAGCGTGAAAAACTCATTTTCGCGGATCGACACCGAAACCGTGTCGAGGGCGGCTACCTGGTTTTCGCCGGTTCCGAAAACCTTGCGAACACCGCGAACTTCGATCGCGTTCTTACCCGGTTGTTCCGGCACGATTACCCCATTGAGAGAGCCTGCTCTTTCCGGCAGGTGTGTTCCTGTTTGATTGTGACCATAAGCCGTGGGGCTTGGCAACTGCGGAGCTGCTACCTGATTTTCAAATGCAATTCCCATGCCGCACCTCAGGCCTGATAGGTGACCCTGCCGCCACAGATGGTGGTGACCGGGCGCACCGTGTGCAGCGCTTCCGGCGCGGTCGCCTCGATATCGGCCGACAAGACGACGATGTCGGCGAGATAGCCGGTCTTCAGGCGACCTTTGCGATCTTCCATGAACTCCGCATAGGCGCCCTCGACGGTGTAACCCTGGATCGCTTCTCGCAACGAGAAGCTCTGGTCGGGCATGCCTTCCGCCCAAGGCTTGCGCATGACTGCCGCCTGGATGGACAGGATCGGATCGACCGGAGAAACTGGCCAGTCGGACGCGAACACCACGCGCGCGCCGGCGTTTTTCAGCGTGCGCCAGGCATAGCTCGACGGCCACTTGTCGCGGCCGATGCGCGAGATCGTCGGCTCCAGCGGGAAGTTCATCGCCCCCGGCGGATGCGCCGGCTGCATCGAAGCCAGAACGCCAAGTTCGGCGAAGCGCGGCACGTCGGGCGCCGTGATCACCTCGATATGCTCGACGCGGTGGCGGCTGTCGCGCCTGCCGTTCTTCTTCGCCGCCGCCTGATAGCCGTCGAGCACCGCGCGAACCGCGCCATCGCCGATCGAATGCACGGCGATCTGCAACCCGCGCCTATCGGCCTCGACCGCGACCTCGGCGAAATGCTGCGGCGAAAACAGCGGCTCGCCGCGCCAACCGGGACGGTCGGCATAGTCGTCGACCATCACCGCGGTCCAGGAATCCAGCACGCCGTCATAGAAGACCTTGACCATGCCGGAGGACAGCCACTCGGACTTGTAGGTTGCGGCCATCCGCGAGGCTTTTTCCAGCATGTCCAGCTTCATGAAGTTCTTGAAGTGGAACGGGATTTTGGTGCGGCAAAGCAACCGTCCCTCTTTTTCCAGATCGGCCAGCAGCTCGAGCTGGTAGAAGTTGCCGTCCATGTTCTGGATCGATGTGATGCCTTGCTTGGCGCACCATTCAAGCCCGCGATGCATCAGATCGCGATCGGCCGCCAGCTCGCTTGGCGAAGGATGAGGATCCGGCTCGACTCCCTCCAGGCCAAGCCGCGCGCGATTTGCCCCGTAGTGGTCGAGGACCGGCCCGAACGCCTCGCTCTCGCGCAGCTCGCCTGCGGCAAGCCCGTCCGCGCCCATGACGATCTCGTTGCCTTGGCCGACCTCCTTGCCATGCAGCAGGCCGGCCTCTTCCAGCGCCTTGGTGTTCGCCCACATCGTATGGTGGTCGGATGCCGACATGACGAAGGGCCGGTCAGGAATGATGCGGTCGAGATCGTGGCGCGTCACCGGCTCGGGCAGAATCGCGTAGTCGACGCCGGCGCCGATCAGCAGCTTGGCGTCCGGGCGCTTCGCGGCGAAATCCTGGATCGCGTCGCGCAGCGCGTCGAAGCCATGCACGCCCGCCAGATGCAGATTGTCGAGCTCGGCCGCGCCGCCGAACAGATGCATATGCGCCTCGATGAAACCCGGCAGCACCGAGCCGCCCTGGGCGTCGACAATTTTTGTCGCCGGTCCTTTGAGTTCTTCGATGGAAGCGCGGCTGCCGATGGCGATGATGACGCCGTCCTTGACGGCGATAGCCTCGGCGGCAGGATTGTCATCGTCCATGGTCAGCACTCGACCGTTGACGACCACCAGATCCGCACCACCAACCGACATCGCGACTCCACATTTGCTGAGGGACCGACAGCGCGAAGTCCTGCGAGCCGCCGCTCCACCGGGGCGGCGCCGTGGGACAAAGTCGATGCCGATGCGCCGTCTTCGAAATTCCCCTTGTTATCGTTGAAGACAGCGTGGATAAAGAATGCGACTGTTTATTCGCGTTTGTCAACAGCCGGAATTTGGCATGTATAGTGGACTGCACCGCGTGAGGCCGAGCGGGGAATGGGGGCAACGAGCAGTGAAGCGCAGTCTCGACCGCAAGACCAAAATAGCGCTCGAGCCGCGCAAGCAGCCACGGCAGCAACGGTCGAGCAAGGTGGTCGACAGGATTCTCGACGCAGCGCTGATCCTGACCCGCGAGCAAGGAACCAAGACCCCGACGACGCTCGCCATCGCGCAGCGCGCCGGCCTATCAGTCGGTTCGGTCTACCAATATTTCCCCAACAAGGAAGCCATCCTTCTCGAACTCGGCAGGCGCTGGCTGTCTTCCTTTCCCGAGGTGATTGCCAAGCGTATCAAAGTTGCCCAGCCCACCAACCGCGACGAGTTTCAGCGCGAAGTGCGCAAGCTCTTCATCGACACATCCAGGCTCTATCTCGACAACGTCACGCTGATGCCGGTGATCGAGGCGATATCCGGCAATGCCGACCTGAGGCCGATCCAGGATGGATACGACAAGGAGATCATCGCGCTGTACGCAGCCTGGCTGCAGCATGTGAACCCGGCGCTCGAGGAAAAGACCGCCAAGCGGCTGGGCCTGGTGATGATGGAGGTCGGGCACGCCTGCAGGCTTGTCGGACTGAAGCGGGATCGCAAGACATTCGACCTCATAGAGGACGATGTGGAAGCCATGTGGCTGGCTCTCGTGACCCCCTATCTCAACCTCGACTGATTTCGCACCTCCAACTGTTTTCGTACTTCCAGGGGAATTCCATGAAGACTGTCTTTTCGCCGCTTCACGCCGGTCATTCAGGCCAGATGGAACTGGTCACATCGGCCATCGTGCCCGGTTTCGAGAAACCGTCGCGAGCCGAATTCATCAAGGCGCGGGTGGAGAGCGAGAAGCTCGGGCCGATCATCGGACCCGTCGAGCACGACTTCGCCGCCGCCAAGCGCGTGCATGATGCCCACTACATCGATTTCCTGCCGACGGTCTGGCCGGAATGGGTCGCCGCCGGTTTCACGGGCTCGGCCATGGGCTTCACCTGGCCGACGCGCGGCCTGCGCGGCGACGTTCCGCCGAAGCGCGTCGACGCCCTGCTCGGCTATTATTCCTTCGATGCCGGCGCCACCTTCGTCGAAGGCACCTGGGCGGCGATCAAGTCATCCTATGATGTCGCGCTGACCGCCGCCGCCCTCGTCAAGGGCGGCGAGCGCACCGCCTTCGCGCTTTGCCGCCCGCCCGGCCATCATGCGGGTGCTGCCTTCATGGGCGGCTATTGCTTCATCAACAACGCCGCCGTCGTCGCGCAATGGTTCCGCGACCAGGGCGCCAGGCGCGTGTCGATCCTCGATGTCGACTATCACCACGGCAACGGCACGCAGGAGATCTTCTATCGCCGCGGCGACATCCAGGTGCTCAACCTGCATGGCGACCCAATGGTCGAGTATCCCTTCTTCCTCGGCCACGCCGATGAGCGCGGCGAAGGCGAAGGCGAAGGTTTCAACGTCAACTACCCGATGCCCTTCGGCACCGACTGGGACGGCTGGAGCGCGTCGCTGGAGGATGCCTGCGGCAAGCTCACCGCCTACGCCCCCGATGTCGTCATCGTCTCGCTCGGCGTCGACACCTTCGAGAAGGACCCGATCAGCCAGTTCAAGCTGAAGAGCGTCGACTACCCCAAGATCGGCCACCGCATCGCCAGGCTCGGCCTGCCGACGCTGTTCGTCATGGAAGGCGGCTATGCGGTCGAAGAGATCGGCATCAACGCCGTCGGCGTGCTGACCGGCTTCGAAGATCGCTAAACCGCAATTCGAACCGAAAGGCAGACGCCCCCGGATGCAACCGGGGGCGTCTTTTTTTGCGACCCGGCCGGGAAATCATCGCCTCATTCGGCTTTGGAACCACCGCCAAGCAACGCGAAAACCGGCTGCTGAGTCGCAGCGTGAGTCCATCGGATTCGATTTTGTCAAATCGCATTTGATGTCGGATTCATCTGCGGGTAGATTAGACCCGAATCAGCCGGTCCACGGGGGGCGCGGCGACCACCCAAAGTCTCAAGTTCCGGCGCCAGGCCGGCACCAGACGCGGACGGTTTCGCGTTCCCTGGAGGGATTCGGCGCGGTTGGGGCGCCGTTCGCGTCCGTGAGTGTGTCTTCGTAAACGTGATGTGTTTCGGGTCCGGCCGCCGGCTTCGCCAGCACCGGGCACAAGGATCGATTCCGGCAAGAATCCAAGAATTGGAAATGAGCAGTCCCGCCGCGCTTCTCCAACCCGATGCTTCAGGCCCGCACCTGACGTCCCGCGGCGATCTCACCGGTTTTTTCATGCAGCTTGCGGCCGACATCGGCGCCGACAGCTATATGCTGGTCGCCATTGTGCATGACCAGGACCGCAACGACGCGCGCATCGTGTCCTCGAACTGGATCTTCGATGCCATAGAGCTGATCGGCAAAAGGCTGATCGCCAACCTGGCGCTTGGCCCTCTGACCGTGGCGCCCGGGGTGCGCCCAAAGCCATTGGTGGCGGCGCACGCGCCCGACGCCGGCGCATTGCTGACCGGCGAAGAGGCCCGCCTGCTCGACGTGCTCGGCCATGCCGAAATCTACTCGTTGCGGCTCAATGTCGGCCGCCAGCGCCTGTTCGTGCTGTTCTCGGCCGCCGAGGCAGGCAAGATCGACCTGACCGCCCTGATGAAGGCGCAGCTCAAATGCTGCTATGCGCTTTCCAGCATTCCGCAGTTGATCGCGGCGGCATCCATGCAGGACCCGTTGTCGGACCGCGAGCGCGAATGCCTGTTCTGGGTTTCGGAAGGCAAGACCACCGACGAGGTGGCCGTCATCCTCGGCGTCTCGTCCAACACCGTCAACAGCTACATCACGCACGCCATCCAGAAATTCGCGGCCTCGAACCGCGCGATGGCGATCGCGACGGCGATCAGGAGCGGCATCATTTGAAGCACGCACAGGTCAAAGAGGCGGCCGCCGCCCTTTTCAACGATCAGCGCAATCCCTTCGGCGCCTTCTCGCTGGGCTCGGAGACGCATCATGCGGCCACCATTCCGGATGCCGTGCGCCGTTGCCGCTGGATCGCGGTCGACATCAACGCCTCGGCCTTCGGCCTTTATTTCGTCAGCCCCTCGCCTGAGCGCGCGCGTCTCGTAGCGTGCTTCGATTCCGACTATCCGAGCACCGCGGTCGCGACCAAATTCATCTCCGGCGCCAATGGCGAGGATGTGGTGCGCCACAGCCGCATCTCGACGGCGCCGCGCTGGTGGGCCGATGACAGCATCGCCGGATCGCGGCAGATCTTCCAGTCGCTCGCCTGGGCCGAGCCGACTGCTCCGCTGGCGCCTGGTACCAATGGCATCGCCCTTCCCGTGCATGCCGACCGCGGGCAATGCGGGCTGGTCGTCTTCCTGGGCTCTGAGATGGCGTTGTCCAACGACACGCTGTGCGAGATCCACGCTCGCTCCTTCGCGCTTTTCGCGGCCGTCGCCCGCATCCGCCCCAGCGACAGCGGCCGGATGCGCTCGATCTCCAAGCGCGAGCTCGAATGCCTGAAGCTGACCGCCAACGGCAACACCAGCGAAGAGATCGCCAAGCTTCTCAAGCTCTCGGTGCACACTGCCAACCAGTACCTCACCCAGTCGACGCAGAAGCTCAACGCGGTCAACCGCAACCAGGCGGTCGCCAAGGCGCTGCGGCTCGGCCTGATCGAGTAGCAACACCGAGCCTGCGGCGTTGTAAACGTGCCGCAGCGAAATTGGCTCGGCTGCAATCAGATCGTTACGGAAAAGCCAGCGGCTCGGTCCTGCGGATGCGGGCCTCCTCCACGGCGTCCTCGAGCAAGGCAGTGTTGTGCTCAGGCGTCTCGCCGGGCTTCTCGAACGACACGTAGTTGACCACCACGGAAGGCCCGCGCTCGGTCAGCGTCAATTGGAAATAGACCGTCACGCCGCGCGGCCGCAGCTCGAGATCGAGCACGATGCGCGGACTGCCGCTCCAGTCGACATGCGCCTCGCCGCCATGGCCGAGCCGCAATGTGCCCGGCCGGAAGTAAAGCTCGGCCGCCGAATCCACCAGGTCCGACAGGCAGGCGAAATGCTCGAGCCGGATGAAGGCGATATAGTCGGCAACGTCGATCAGCCTCAACTCGCCCACAACAGGCTCGATGGCGCTGGCGACGATCAGCTCGCGGGAATTGGCGTGTGGTTGCCGGTCCATGGATTAGCGGCGTCCGTTCATTGGGTTGCTTTGCGCGAGGCCTTCTTCGAGTAGACGATCCGCACCAATTCGGCGACCGCCTGGTAGAATTGCGACGGGATCACGCTATCAACCGAAACTTGCTTGTACATGGAGCGCGCAAGCGTCACGTCCTCGAAGATCGGGATGTTGTTCTCCCTGGCGATCTCGCGGATCTTGAGCGCCACCAGATCCTGCCCCTTGGCGAGCACGATGGGAGCGGAATCCTCCCCGCGCACATATTTCAGCGCGATCGAATAGTGCGTCGGGTTGGCGATCACCAGCGTCGCGCGCGGGACCGCCGTCATCATGCGCTTGCGCGCCCGGTCGCGCGCCAGCGAGCGCAACCGCGACTTGACGATCGGATCGCCTTCCGACTGCTTCAGCTCGTCCTTCACTTCCTGCTTGGTCATGCGCAGGTCGCGCCGCCAGTGGAAACGCGACCATACGATGTCGACCACCGCGATCAGGCCCATGACGAAAACGATCGCCACCAAAATGTCGACGAAGATGCCGCGTATCACCAGGCCGAACGAGACCGGGTTGGTGATCATGCCGGCGAGCAGCTTGCGATGATCTTGCGAGAGCGTGAAGCTCAGCACCGCGATCGCGAAGCCAAGCTTTGCCAGCGATTTCAGGAATTCGACCCAGCCCTGCACGCCGAACATCCGGCTCCAGCCCTTGGCGATCGAGATGCGCGACAGCTGCGGCCTGATCCGTTCACCGACGATCTGCGGCAGGTTCTGGAAAACCGAAGCGCCGATGCCGGCAACCGTCAGGAGCACGAGCAGGCTGACGACGGCGCGGCCGATCTCGCTCATCACCTGCCTGTAGAGCGAGATGACGTCGGTCTCGGTGTCCATCGGCCAAGCTTCCGGCTTTTCCAGGAAGGTCGACAGGAACATGCCGAGGTCGACGATCGCATCCTTGGCGTAGAAGACCGCGAAAACCAGGATGGCGAGGAAGGACGCAAAGATCGCGGTCTCGCGCGAATGGGGCAGCTTGCCCTGTTCGATCGTGTCGCGGATCTTCTTTTCTGTGGCTTCCTCGGTTTTGGAATCCTTGTCGACCGCTTCCGCCATGACGCTCTGACCGTGTGGCTGTCGTCAGGCGGCTTCGGCGGTGGCTGCCTGCATCGAAGGCAGCTCGAAGGCGCCTTCGCGCGACAGCCGGATGGCGGCGCTCGATATGCTCTTGCGGGCCGCCATGATGTCGGCAAGCGCAATGCCTTCCGATCCCTGTCCAAGCTCGGATTCGATCATGCGGCGAGAGCGCGCGCCGATCGCCGACAGTGCCGATTCGGCCAGCTCCGGCGACGCGCCGCGAAGCGCCAGCGTGACGAGTTCGGTCGACAGCCCGTCGAAGAGCAGAACCCGGGCTTTCTGCGGCAGCAGCGGCAGATCGTCGAAGGCGAACAGCCGCGACTTGACGCCAGCGAGATCGGGCGTGCCGGCTTCCTCCAGGTCCTGCATCAGGTCGTCCAGTTCCGGCTTCGCCATCTCGTTGAGCATGCTGGCGACGCGTTCCTGCCCGGCCGTGGTGTCCCTGCTGGCCTTCTGCGACAGCACGCTCACGCGCAGCTGGTTCTCGACGATCCTGGATGCCGCGTCCGGGATGTTGGCCATCGTCACCATGCGCTTGATGATCTGGCTGCGCATCGGCTTTTCCATGGTGAGCAGAACATTGGCGGCGGCCTGCGGCGCCAGCTTCGAAAGCACCATCGCGGACGTCTGCGGATGCTCGCCCGCAAGGAAGGCGCCGAGCCTTGCCGGTTCGAGCTTCTCGAGGTCCGGCCAGATCGGCGCGGGCCCTTCCGCGACCGGCTCGAACTTCTTCTCGCCCATGATGGCGCTCATCTCTTCGGGCGACAGCGATTCGTTGAGGATCGTGTCCATCCGGTCGGCCGAATCGAGCAGGCCCGCACCCTCGGTGAACTCGGCCTCGAACTCGGCGACGATGCGCTCCAGATCGGCCTGCGGGATGGTGCGCAAGAGACGCGCGCCCTCGATCAGCGCCTTCAGCTCATCCTGCTTGAAGAATTTGAGCAGCCGGCTGGCCGCGGGCTTGCCCATGGCCACCAGTATGGCTGCCGCCTTTTGCGGACGTGTCAGCGCCAATGCCGTCGTCATGCGTGTTGCCCTCGCTGCCGATTGGTCCGCCCGCCGACCATTCTCAGGCGCTCTTCGTCGCGGCGATGATCTCGGTGAGCCTGATGCCGAAGCGCGTCGGATCGCTTTCCAGCACGGTGATCTCGCCGCGCGCTATTCTGCGGCCGTTGACGACCACGTCGACCGGCTCGCCGATACGGCGGTTGAGCGCGACCGTGGAGCCCTTCTGCAGCGCCATCAGCTCCGAGACCGGCATTTCCGTGCTGCCGAGGATGATCTGCACGTCGACCGGAATGGTCATGATGATCGAGGAATTGGCGCCCGACTGAAAGGCGTCGTCCGGGCGCTTTTCCTCCTCCCGCAGCACGCCGCGCAGTTCCTCGATGGCGCGGTCGAGCTGTTCGTCGGGCTGGTCGGGTTCGGCTTCCACCTTGGTTTGTGCCATCTGTCGTCTCCATAAAAACCGGGCCTGGCGTCAGCCCGGCATCAGTCCGTCGATGAAATCCTGCCCGGCATCGTGCGGATGGCTGATGCGGACGGTGTAGTTCTGTCCGAGCTTGCCGAACTCGCAGACAAACAATGTCTTGTCGCGGGCGCTGAGTCTGGCGTTGAGCTGCGCATTCTCCTCGAATTCTATCACCTGGCCGGGCTCGAACGCGGCGAGGTCGCCGAGCGTCAGCCGGGCGAGCGGCATCGTCGCTTCGAGCCGGACGGTCGAGCGCATCACCTCTTCCGAGAAACGGGCACGCCAGTCGAATTCGCTGCTCTCGCCTTCCTCGACTTTGGCGTTTGCGCCACGCGTCGAGAGAAGGATGCGCTGTGGGATCATGACCGTGATCATGCCGGTATCGGTCTGCGTGGAGATGCCAAACACGATGCGGACTGCGGCGCCGTCGCGCAGGATGCGCCGCCTCGCTTCGCCGCCAGACGTTGCGCGAGGCACCGGCAGACGCAAATCCAATGAGCGCCGGCCCGATCCGTTGAGCGCCGTCGCGACCTCCTGGAACACGGTGGTCGCGACATCGGCCTCGATCTGCGACAGGTCGCGCTCGATCGGCGCCACCGGCTGGTCGGGATCGCCGCCGAACAGCGCGCTCACCATGACGGCGACCGCATGCGCATCCATCACCAGCGTCATGGCGTCGGCCGAGGTCGGCGACGAAACGATGGTCAGCGCAAAGGCATCGCCGGCGCGCGAACGCGCCTCGGGAACGCGGCCGACCTCCACCGCCTGCAGGTCGACGGTCACCGGCGCGCCGAGCTCGCTTGCAAGCGCCTTTTGCAGCACCGGGACCGCCCGTTCGGCCATGCCGCGGCCGACGCCGATCACCTG
>NZ_RZSB01000659.1:0-3391 GCF_004023285.1 Mesorhizobium sp. M2A.F.Ca.ET.067.02.1.1 | reverse complement strand
CGGGTAGACCCAGTGCTCGAACCAGCGATAGATGGCCTGCATCATTCGGCGGCTTCACCTTTCGTCGGCGGGGCGTCGGCGACCGGCTTTTCCTCCAGCAGGAAGCCGCCAGACTGGCGGCGCCAGAGCTGGGCATAGAGCCCGCCCTTGGCGATCAGCGCCTCATGCGAGCCGTCCTCGACGATGCGGCCCTTGTCCATGACGACGAGCCGGTCCATCGCCGCGATCGTCGACAGCCGGTGCGCGATGGCGATGACGGTCTTGCCCTGCATGAGCTTGTAGAGGTTCTCCTGGATGGCGGCCTCCACCTCCGAATCGAGCGCGGAGGTCGCCTCGTCGAGGATGAGGATCGGCGCGTCCTTCAGCATAACGCGGGCAATGGCGATGCGTTGCCGCTGGCCGCCGGACAGTTTCACGCCGCGCTCGCCGACAAGCGCCTCATAGCCGCTCTGCCCATGCGGATCGGTCAGCCCCGCGATCACCTCGTCGATCTGGGCGGCTTTCGCGGCGTTGAGCATCGCCTCGTCGCTGGCCGACTGGCGCCCATATTTGAGGTTCTCGCGAACAGATCGATGCAAGAGCGAGGTGTCCTGGTTGACGAAGCCGATCGCCCCACGAACGCTCTCCTGCGAGACGTTGCGGATGTCCTGCCCGTCGATCAGCACCTTGCCGTCCGGCACGTCGAACAGCCGCAGCACGAGATTGACCAGCGTCGATTTGCCGGCCCCGGAACGGCCGATCAGGCCGACCCGCTCGCCCGGCGCGATCTTCAGCGACAGGTTGTCGATGACGCCGCCTTTGCCGTCCTTGCGCCAATAGTTGAAGTTCACCCGGTCGAACTCGATGCCGCCGGCGGTCACGACGAGGGCCGGTGCGTCCGGCTGGTCCTGCATGACGATCGGCCGCGCGATCGTCGTCATCGAGTTGCTGGCGACGCCGATCTGCCGGAAGACATTGGCGCCGACATCGAGGATCCTGCCGGAGATGTTGGCGATCTGCAGCGCGAAAGGTATCGCGGTCGCCACGGCGGCGGTGGTCATCGTCCCTGCGTTCCAGCCGGCGAGCGCCACCCAGCTCACGGCGATAAGCAGCGCCGCGTTGAGGACGAACAAGGCCGACCACATCAGCGTGAAAACGCGCATGAGCTGGTAGAATGTGTCGGCGTGCTTGACCACCGCCTGCGAGACATATTTGTCTTCATGCTTGCCGGTCGAGAATGTCTTGAGCGTCAGGATATTGGTGTAGCTGTCGACCATGCGGCCGCTCACCTGCGACCACCGCTCCGACAATTGGGACGAGCGTTGTGTGATCCTGGGCATCGCGGACCAGAAGATCAGGCAATAGAACACCAGCCAGACCGCCACGACCGCCAGCAGAA
Source organism: Mesorhizobium sp. M2A.F.Ca.ET.067.02.1.1 (assembly GCF_004023285.1). NCBI lineage: Bacteria > Pseudomonadati > Pseudomonadota > Alphaproteobacteria > Hyphomicrobiales > Phyllobacteriaceae > Mesorhizobium > Mesorhizobium sp. M2A.F.Ca.ET.067.02.1.1. Next base: position 2,013 of record NZ_RZSB01000659.1, on the reverse strand, counting down.
GCGGGTCGAGCCGGGCCAGCACCACGATGGCGACCGCGACGAACACCAGCGCATACCAGACGGCATCGACGGTGAAATTGACGCTCATCTCCACCGAATCGCCGCTCTGCATGACCTTGGTCCCGATGCGGCCGGCAAAGTCGTTCTGGAAGAACGACCAGTCCTGGCGCACGACATGCCAGTGGCTCTGCCAGCGGATGAGGTCGATGAGGTTCGGCGCGATGGCATGGTTGCGGATCAGCGCATCGACGACCATCGACAGCGGACGCAAAAGCACGACGAAGGCCATCAGGACGAGCAGCGGCCCATGCGCGGCGAAGAAATCGCCGGGCCCGGTGCTGGCGAGCAGGCCGACGATCAGGCCGACGAAAATCGGCAGCATCGCGTCGATGATCGCCGCTACGGCAACGATGATCATGCGCAGCCGATAGGCGGCGCGAAACTGCCTTATGAAATACCAGTAGAACCGCCAAAGCCCCATTGGCGGCTGCCTGTCGTCGGCCAGCGCCACCGGCGAATAACGGCTTTCGAACCAGGTGAAGATGCGGTCGAACATTTTTCTCTCGTGGAGGCCACAAACCCGCCGGCGTCCGATCTGGTCGCCGGCGGGGCTCTACGCAGGTAACCGCCGCCATTTCCGTCGCCTTGGCGTCGGACTCGGCCGGTCCGTCATCGAGCAGGAAGCCGCCCGACTGACGCTGCCAGAGCTGGGCGTAGAGCCCGCCCTTGGCGACGAGCTCCTCATGCGAGCCCTCCTCGATGATGCGGCCCTTGTCCATGACGACGAGCCTGTCCATTGCCGCGATCGTCGACAGCCGGTGCGCGATGGCAATGACGGTCTTGCCCTGCATCAGCTTGTAGAGGTTCTCCTGGATCGCCGCCTCGGCCTCCGAATCGAGCGCCGAGGTCGCCTCGTCGAGGATCAGGATCGGCGCGTCCTTCAGCATGACGCGGGCGATCGCGATGCGCTGCCGCTGGCCGCCGGACAGTTTGACGCCGCGGTCGCCGACATGGGCATCGAACCCTTTGCGCCCATTGTGGTCGGAAAGCCCGCCGATGAAATCGAGCGCCTCCGCCCGCCGCGCCGCCTCGATGAGCATCTCGTCGGTCGCGTCCGGCCGGCCATAGAGGATGTTCTCCTTCACCGAGCGGTGCAGAAGCGAGGTGTCCTGCGTCACCATGCCGATCTGCGCGCGCAGCGAATCCTGCGTCACCGCCGCGATCTCCTGGCAGTCGACGAGGATGCTGCCGCTTTCCAGGTCGTAGAAACGCAGCAGCAGATTGACCAGCGTCGACTTGCCGGCGCCGGAACGGCCGACGATGCCGACCTTCTCGCCGGATTTCACGGTGAGCGACAGGTTCTCGATGACACCCTTCTGCTTGCCGTAATGGAAGCGGATGTCCTCGAAGCGGATCTCACCCTGGCTGACGGCGATGTCCTTCGCGCCCGGCCTGTCTTCGACCAGGCGCGGCAGCGAGATCGACTGGATGCCGTCCTGCACCGTGCCGATATTCTCGAACAGCCCCGACATCTCCCACATGATCCACTGCGACATGCCCCACATGCGCAGAACCAGGCCGATGACCACCGCGACCGCGCCGATCGTTACCGCCTGGCCGAGCCACAGCCACAGTGAGATTGCCGTCACCGAGAACAGAAGCAGCGAGTTCAGGATGTAGAGCAGGCCGTAGAGCACCGTGACCAGCCGCATCGAGCGGTAGACGGTGTCAAGGAAGCTCGCCATGCCTTCCCTGGCGAAGGTCGCCTCGCGGCGCGCGTGGCTGAACAGCTTCACCGTCTGGATGTTGGTGTAGCTGTCGACGACGCGCCCGGTCATGGTCGAGCGCGCATTGGCCTGCTCCTCGCCGACCTTGCCCAGCCGCGGGATGAAAAAGCGCAGGAGACCGATATAGCCGACCAGCCAGACGGCGAGCGGTGCCGCCAGCCGCCAGTCGGCCGAGCCGACGATGAACAGCATGCCGAGGAAATAGACGATGACGTAGTTCAAGACG
>NZ_RZSB01000658.1:0-3392 GCF_004023285.1 Mesorhizobium sp. M2A.F.Ca.ET.067.02.1.1 | reverse complement strand
TCGCGCACCAGCGCGCGGGCGAGCGCGATGCGCTGCCTCTGTCCGGCCGACAGGTTGACCCCGCGATAGCCGACGACCGTCTGGTAACCCTGCGGCAGGCGTTCGATGAATTCATGCGCCTCAGCAAGCTCGGCCGCGCGCCGCGCTTTTTCCGCGCTCGCCGTGTCCTTGCCGTAGGTGATGTTCTCGAGGATCGTGCCGTCCACCAGTTCCAGCTCCTGGCTCGCGAGGGCGATGTGCGCCCGCCATGCGACCGGGTCGATGTCGCCCAGCGGCGCGCCGTCGACGAGTATGCGGCCGCCGTCCGGCTCGACGAAGCGGCAGAGCAGGTTGACGATGGTCGTCTTGCCGGCGCCGGAGCGGCCGATCAGCGCCGTCGAGCGGCCGCTTCTTATGTCGAAGCTCGCCGCGTGCAGCACCGCCGCGCGCTGCTCCTCGTTGGCATAGCTGAAGCTCACGCCCTCGAAGGCGATTTTTTCGCTTAAAGACGCGAACGGCCGGCGGCCTTGCGGCGCGGCCGGCTTGCCCTCGGGATCGAGCAGCCAGGTCACTTCCTCCAGCGAGCCGGAAAGCCCCTGTAATTGGCTCCATGTCATCTGCAGGGCCCTGACATGCGGCTGCAGCCGATAGAGCAGGATGAGGAAGGCGGCGACCATCGGGAAGCTCAGGCCCGCGAGCCAGGCCCCGATCACCACCGCCAGGAACAACATGGCGTGCAGCACTTCGGTCAGCGGCGCCAGCGCGCCCTGGCGGTTGGAAAGCTGGAAGGCCGCCCGGCGCACGCCGTCCGACGCCGCCTCGAACGCCGCCTTCTCGCGCGCCTCCTGGCCGAAGATGCGGATCAGCCGGCCGGCATGGACCAGGTGCAGCATCCGTGAGGCCAAGGCGCTGTTGCGCGAGGCAACGCTTCGGCTTGGCTTTCTCAGATGCGCCGACAGCGCCATATGCGCAAGCTGGACCAGCGCCAGCCCGAGCATCACCAGCAGCGTCATCCGCCAGGAGAGCAGCAGCAGGAAGACGAGCAGGATGAGCGACGCCGAGGCGCTGACGATCGAGCCCAGCATCGCCTGAATGGCGTCCGAGGCCCGCCAGGATTCGCTGGAGATGATGTTGAGCAGCCGCCCGGGGCTCTCCTTCAGGAAGAACGGATAGCCGACATTGAGCAGCCGCTCGGCGAGCGCGCCGCGGATCGCCTGGCTGGCCTTGCCGTAGATATGTGCGGTTAGCACCGAATTGGCGAAGCCGAGCAGGTTCTTCAAGAGGATCGAGCCAAGGATCGCGGCCGCGATGGCAATCAGCCGCTCGCGCTCGCCGAGCCCGGCGCCGACCTTCTGCAGGAGGGCCGAGAAGCCCGCCATGCCGGCTGTGTCGCCATGCCCCATGATGATGCCGAGCAGCGGGATGATCAGCCCGATGCCGAAGCCTTCGAGCGCCGCGCTTGCAAGCCCGAGCGCGACGACGGCGGGCAGCAGGCCAAGCTGCCGGCTGCCGAGCGCCCGGCGCAGCATCGACAGGGGCGGGCGCCCGCTCATCGCGCGCCGGCCTCCGCCCTGGCCTCGATGGTCTCATTGCCCGACTGAGGCTTTCGAGCCGGCCGCTTGACAAGCACGAGAGCGATGAACTTCGCCGCGCCCGCGAGGTTCATCAGAACGATCGGCCAATGCGACAGTTTGAGCTCCTGGTCGAAGCGCGGCCCGCCGACGAGCTCGCGCATGGCGGCCCGGGCCGCCCAGTAGAAATGGCGCAGCAGCCAGGGCGCGCGGCGAAAATGCTTCAGCAACAGCGCGCCGTTGCCGAAATTATAGTCGCGGTGCAGCCGGTCGATCGCCATGCGGTCGCGCCGTCCGTGATGGTGGAAGATCGTCATGTCGGGCACATATTCAACCGCCATGCCGGCGAGCATCGCCCGCACCAGATAATCCGTGTCCTCGGCCGAGCGCAGCGCCCCGCCGGCGCCAAAGCGTTCGTCGAAGGGGCCGATGCGGGCGGCGACGTCGCGGTGCATGGTCATGTTGCAGCCGAGCACGAAGCCGCCCGGGTGGACCGCCGGCGTCAGCCGCTCGCGCTCGTCGCAGCGCTTGATGGTGAAGGGCAGGTCCAGCGCGTCGCCGGTCTCGACGCGGCCGCCGCGGATCAGCCATTTCTCGCCGCTCGCATAATGCCGCTCGAGGTCGATGAGATAGCTGCGGTCGAGCCTGCAGTCGTCGTCGACGAACACCAGCACCCGCCCGCGCGCCCGCGCCAGCCCCGCATTGCGCGCCGCCGCCAGTCCGGGGCGAGGCTCCGAGATTGCGGTCAGGGCGATGTCAGAGCTAGCGGCGGTCGCCGAAAGATAACTGGCCGTGCCGTCGCGCGAGCCGTTGTCGACCACCACCAGTTCGGCTGTGTAGGCCGGGTGCGCCCGGCAAGCGGCGCGGATCGATTCGATGCAGGCTTCGAGCACAGCCAGGCGGTCGCGCGTGCACACGATGAAGGAGACCTGTGGCCGCTGCCTGGGCCACGGAGGAGGGGGCAGGGCGGGGCGCAGGTGCCGCAGCAGCGGATGGCGCTCGGCGTTCATGGCGCGGCCATCCTGTAGGGCGCGAGCACTGACGCTGCCGGCGCGGATTTGAGGCGGTAGGCAAGCCCGTCGGCGCGCTTGCCCGCCCACATCGAGGCCTGGCTCAGCCAGGGCGCCCAGGCGCCGGGGCCGAGCGCGTATTTCTCCCGGCGGCGGATCGCGTTCCATTTCCCGGTCAGCGTCAGCAATTCATGTGTCAGCGCCGGCCGCTCCTCGTCATTGACGAGCTGGTAGAGGAAATAGAACAGGTTCAGCGCGCCGGCTTCCAAGCTCGGCCGCGTCGGGTCGGGCAATGCCGCGATCCGCTCTTCAAGCGCCCGGATAAAGGCGGCCGCCCGGCGCACGGTGTCGAGGCAGACGCGATCGCCGATAGCGCGCAGGTCCTCGCAGCCCTGCGCCAAACCCAGGCGCTCGAGATTCTCGCCGACAATCTTGAGATGCGTGCGCCGCATCTCCTTGCTGTGCCGGCTGGTCACGCTGCCGGGATGGACGCGGTAGACCAGAAGGCTTTCCGGCATCAGCGCCGCCGGATAGCGGTCGGCCAGCCGCCGGAAGAGGTCGAAATCCTCGGCGTGCCGGTAGTTGCCGTCGTAGTGAAGGTCGGCCTCGGAGATGACCTTGCGGTTGTAGACCACCGTCGGGTGCAGGAAGATGGTGAAGAATTTCGACAGCACGGTGAGGTCGAGACGGAACACCGGGTCGAGCCGCCCCTTAAGGACGCGGCCGTGCAGCAGCGTGTCCACCAGCGCGCCGCAGAAGCCGAGCTCCGGCCGCGCGGCAAACAGCGCCGCCTGGCGCGACAGCCGCCAGGGATAGGCGAAGTCGTCGGCGT
>NZ_RZSB01000657.1:0-3396 GCF_004023285.1 Mesorhizobium sp. M2A.F.Ca.ET.067.02.1.1 | reverse complement strand
ACATAGTCCTGATCGCCGTCATGGTCTCGGCCGCGGCCCTGACCTACAAGGCCAAGCGCGAGGCCGAGGAGCAACTGGCGTCCGTGCAGAAGATCCAGGCGCAGATCCGGTACGAGGAAGACACGATCGATCTTCTCAAGGCGGATTGGAGCCTGCTTACCCAGCCGTCGCGGCTGCAGAAGCTTGCCGACGTCTACAAGAGCCAGCTGGGCCTCGAACCGGTCGGCGCACGCCAGATCGGTGGCCTTGACGACATTCCGGTGAAACCGCTGACCATCGAGGACCTTTCCTCTCAGCGGCTTGGCGGCATGGCCGACAGTTCCGGCAATGGACCTGGGGGCGACAAGGACCCCGTCGTCACGGGGAGCACGGTGCAATGATCAGCGGGCTTCCAAGGATCGGCGACCTGCTGAAACGCCGGAAGAAGACCGTCGAGGACGGCTCAATCGTCGTCGACGCCGCGCGCAAGGCAACGGGCGGCAAGGCCAGGACCCGCATCGTCATGACGATGGCGGTGTTCTTCACCCTCTATTCCACGATTGCCGGCAGGCTTGTCTATCTCGGCCTGCAGAATCCGGACCTGTCCGACGGCCCGCAGAGCAGGGTCACCGCGTCGCGTCCCGATATCGTCGACCGCAACGGCGAAGTGCTGGCGACCGACATCAAGACCGCGTCGCTGTTTGCCGAGCCGCGGCGCATCGTCGATGCCGACGAAGCGATCGAGAAATTGTCGACCGTGCTGCCGGAGATCGACTACGAGCAGACCTATCGCAAGCTCAAGAGCGGCGCCGGCTTCGTCTGGCTGCAGCGCCAGCTGACGCCGAAGCAGCAGGCCGACATCATGGCGCTGGGCGTTCCCGGCCTCGGCTTCCGCACCGAAAAGCGCCGGTTCTATCCGAGCGGCGAGACCTCGTCCTATATCGTCGGCCTGACCAATATCGACAATCAGGGCATCTCCGGCATGGAGAAGTATATCGACGAGCAGGGGCTGAGCGACCTGCAGGCGTCGGGCCTTGCCATAGCCAAGGACCTCAAGCCTGTCAGGCTTTCGATCGATCTGCGCGTCCAGCATGTAGTGCGCGACGAGATCGCCGCTGGGCTCGAGCGCTATCGCGCCATGGGCGCCGGCGCCGTCGTGCTGAACATCAAGACGGGCGAAGTGATGGCGATGGCCTCGGTGCCGGACTTCGACCCGAACAATCCGTACAATGCCCAGGACAAGGACCGGCTGAACCGCATGTCGGCGGGCCTCTACGAGATGGGCTCGACCTTCAAGAGCTTCACCTCGGCGATGGCGCTCGATTCCGGCAAGGCGACGATGAACAGCCGCTTCGACGCGTCGCATCCGATCCGGGTCGGCCATCAGGCCATTCACGATTTCCACGGCAAGAACCGCGTGCTGTCGCTGCCGGAGGTGTTCCTCTATTCGTCCAACATCGGCTCGGCCAGGGAGGCAGAGCTTGTCGGCATCGAGGGGCACCGCGAATTCCTGCATCGCCTCGGCATCCTCGACAGGATGCAGACCGAACTGCCGGAGGTCGCGCGCCCGACCGAACCCAAGGTCTGGAAACAGGTCAATTCGTTCACCATCGCCTTCGGCCATGGCGTGTCGACGACGCCGCTGCAGGCCGCCGTCGGCTGCGCGGCGCTGATGCAGGGCTATCTGATCCAGCCGACATTCCTGGTCCGCAGCGAACAGGAGGCGATGGCGGTGGCCAAGAAAGTGGTCAGCGATAAGACGGTCGAAGGCATGCGCTATCTCTATACGCTCAATGCCGAGAAGGGCTCGGCCAGAAACGCCAGGGCTCCCGGCTACCGCGTTGGCGGCAAGACCGGAACGGCCGAGAAGGTCATCAACGGCCGTTACTCCAAGGAGTTGAATTTCAACACCTTCGTCGCCGCCTTCCCGATGGACGATCCGCAATTTCTGGTGTTCACGATCGCCGACGCCCCGCATCCGGAAAAGCCCGGGATGACGGACGTCGCCGCCAACAATGCGGGGGTTATCGCCGGCAATATCATCAGGCGCTCGGCGGCCATGCTTGGCGTGAAGCCAGATTTCAGCCATGAAAATGGTGCAACGCTGGTTTCCTATCAGTGATTCTTGGGGCGCGCCGGCAACTGCGCGCTATTTTGTTGCAGTGAACGGGACTCAATGCATCTAAAAGATCTAGCCGGTATCCTGCCTGTCGAGGGAACAGCTTCCCGCGATCTGGAGGTTACCGGACTTTCCTCCGATTCCCGCGCGGTCAAGACCGGCGTCGTCTTCTTTGCGCTTGCCGGCAGCAAGGCCGATGGCTCCGCCTATGCCGCCGATGCCGCCAGCCGGGGTGCCGCCGCGATCGTCACAGGCAAGGGCACGGCGGTTTCCGGCCTGTCGATCCCGGTTCTTGCCGTCGTTGATCCGCGCCATGCGCTGGCGCTCGCCGCCGCCCGCTTCTTCGGCCGCCAGCCTGAGACCATGGTCGCCGTGACGGGCACCGCCGGCAAGACATCCGTCGCCGCCTTCACCCGCCAGATCTGGGAGCAGGCTGGCTTTGCCGCCGCCTCGATCGGCACGACCGGCGTGGTAGCGCCCGGCCGCAACGAATATGGCTCGCTGACCACGCCCGACCCGGTGGCGCTGCACCGGTTGCTCAAGGAACTGGCGGATGCCGGCGTAACCCATGCCTCGATGGAAGCCTCGAGCCACGGCCTCGACCAGCGCCGTCTCGACGGCGTGAAGCTCGCGGCCGGCGCCTTCACAAATCTCGGCCGCGACCACATGGACTACCATCCGACGGTCGATGATTATCACCGCGCCAAGCTGCGCCTGTTCGACACGCTGCTGCCGAAGGGCGCGCCCGCGATCGTCTTTGCCGACGACCCGTGGTCGGAGCCGACGATCAAAGCCGCAAAGGCGGCGGGTCTCAAGGTCCTGACCGTCGGCCGCCATGGCGATTTCCTGACGCTGAAGCGGGTGGAGCATGAGCGCCATCGCCAGCGCGCCGAGGTCGTGGCCGACGCCGTGCTCTACGAGATCGACCTGCCTTTGGCCGGCGATTTCCAGATCGCCAACGCGCTGGTCTCGGCGGGGCTTGCCATCGCGACTGGAACGCCGGTGGATAAAGCTTTGGCCGCCCTGGAAAAATTGAAGGGTGCGCCTGGCCGGCTCGACCTCGTCGGCGCCACCGCCGCCGGCGCTCCTGTCTATGTCGACTATGCCCACAAGCCCGACGCGCTGGAGAACGTGCTGACCTCGGTCCGACCTTTCCCCACGGGCCGCGTCATCGTGGTGTTCGGCTGCGGCGGCGACCGCGATCGGGGAAAAAGGCCGATCATGGGCGAGATCGCGACGCGGCGAGCCGACATCGTCATCGTCACCGACGACAATCCGCGCACGGAAGTGCCCGAGAC
>NZ_RZSB01000656.1:0-3403 GCF_004023285.1 Mesorhizobium sp. M2A.F.Ca.ET.067.02.1.1 | reverse complement strand
CCGGCACCTGCTCAGTAATCAGGCTGCAGCTTGAAAACGAACGGCCCGCCGAGAGGCGGGCCGCTTGTTTATGTCGCTGTCTCCAGCTTCGGAAAATGCTCAAGTAGCACTCCGCAGAGATCTTGGCCGGTCGGCTCCGTTTGCATTGGCAGGTGGCATGCCTTGGAGATTGGCCGAAACGCCCATCGCGATCGTCATTCCAGTCTAATCATCCGTCATGGGACTGGCCGGCCAGGGCAGCCGATGGCGCAACTCTTCGACCAGGACCCGCTCATTCTCCGAATAGTCGATCGGAACGACGACGAGATTGACGCCGCCCGCGGCAAAGGCCCGCTCCAGGGCCGGTCTCAGCTCGGCGATGGCGCCTACCCTGGTGCCCTTGGCGCCGTAGGCTTCGGCATAGCGGACGAAATCGGGATTCCCGAAGGTCATGCCGAAATCGGGAAAGTCGTCGACCGCCTGCTTCCAGCGGATCATGCCGTAGGCATGGTCCTCAATGATCAGGACCACGAGGTTGAGCTTCAGCCTGACGGCGGTTTCCAGCTCCTGGCTGTTCATCATGAAGCCACCATCGCCGCAAATCGCCATGACGCGGCGTTCTGGAAAAAGCATCGCCGCCATCATCGCCGACGGCAGGCCGGCACCCATCGTGGCCAACGCATTGTCGAGCAGCAGCGTGTTGGCGACGCGCGTGCGGTAGTTGCGCGCGAACCAGATCTTGTACATGCCGTTGTCGAGCGCCAGGATGCCGTCGGCCGGCATCACCGCGCGCACGTCGTGCACCAGGCGCTGCGGCGTGAAGCGGTCCTCGCTGTCGCGCGCCGCGATGCGGTTCAATATCCCCTCGCGCAGCGGCAGCAGTGCCTGTGCGTTGGGAATGTTGCCTTCCAGGCGGTCGGCCAGCAGCCTGAGCGACGCGCCGATATCGCCGATCACCTCGGTTTGCGGGAAATAGACCTGCTCGACAGTGGCCGGCTGGTAGCCGACATGAATGACCTTGGGACCGTCGGCGCCCATGATGAAGGGTGGCTTCTCGACCGTGTCGTGGCCGATCGTGATGATGAGATCCGCCCGCTCGATCGCCTCATGCACATAGTCGCGCTCGGACAGGGCGGCTGTGCCCATATAGAGCTCGGTCCCACCCGGCACCGTGCCCTTGCCCATCTGGGTGGTGAAATAGGGAATGCCGGTCCGCAGGACGAACTGGGCGAGGTCCGAGGTCGAGCGCGGCCGCGAGGCGGCGGCGCCCATCATCGCCAGCGGCCGCTCGGCCTCGATGATCATCCGCGCGGCGCGGTCGAGCGCAAGCGGGCTCGCCAGCGGCAGCTCGACCGGGTGCGGCGGAATCGGTGCCACCGCGTCGCATTCCTCGGCGGCGATGTCTTCCGGCAGCTCCAGATGCACCGGTCCCGGCCGCTCCTCGCCGGCCACCCGGAAAGCCTCGCGCACCACGCCCGGGATCATCCTGGGCGAAACGATCTGACGCGAAAGCTTGGTCAGGGGTTTCATCGCCGCGACGACGTCGACGATCTGGAACCGGGCCTGCCTGGACGACCTGACGCCCTTTTGTCCGGTGATCATGACCATCGGCATGGCCCCGAGCAGCGCGTAGGCCGCGCCTGTGGTCAGGTTCAAGGCGCCCGGGCCAAGCGTGGTGATGCAGACGCCGGGCCTGCCGGTGAGCCGGCCGTGGGTGGCGGCCATGAACGCGGCCGCTTGCTCATGGCGGGTCAGGACAAGCTCGATCGAGGATTTGCGAATGGATTCGACGACGTCGAGGTTCTCTTCGCCCGGTATGCCGAAGATGCGGTCCACGCCTTCATTCTCGAGGGCGGCAACAAGCAGATCGGAGCCTTTGGACACGAGGTATCTCCTAGAGCGTTTCACCGTTTCATAGAAACGGCGAACCGCTCTATCTCTTTGTTTTTACGCGATTCCGGACGGAATACCGCTCACACTTTTCCTGGAATTGCTCAAGCGAACCTTGCGAGACGAGCCATGCCGAACGCTGACGCGTATCGCCCTCGGTTCGGGTCTAGATATGAATAGGTTTGAAGAAGGTTGCCAGCGCCGCTTCCTTCACCGCTTCCGACATCGTCGGATGCGCGTGGCAGGTGCGGGCGAGGTCCTCCGACGAGCCGCCGAACTCCATCAGCACCGCCGCCTCGTGGATCATCTCGCCGGCCCCGAAGCCGACGATATGGACGCCGAGCACGCGGTCGCTCACCTTGTCGGCCAGGATCTTCACGAAGCCGTCGGTGTGCAGCATGGCGCGCGCCCGGCCATTGGCGCTGAACGGGAATTTCCCGGCCTTGTAATCGATGCCGGCCTTCTTCAGTTCCTCCTCGGTCTTGCCGACGGATGCGATCTCCGGACTGGTGTAGACGACGCTCGGGATGACGTCGTAGTTCACGTGCCCGGCCTGGCCGGCGATGATCTCGGCCACCGCAACGCCCTCGTCCTCGGCCTTGTGCGCCAGCATCGGTCCGGCGATGACGTCGCCGATGGCATAGATGCCGGGCACGTTGGTCCTGAGATGCGCGTCGGTCTTGACCCTGCCGCGCTCGTCTAGCTCGACGCCGGCCTCCTGCAGCCCCAGGCTGTCGGCATAGGGCCGGCGTCCGGTGGCGACCAGCACCACATCCGCCTCGATCGTCTCAGTGGCACCGCCCTTGACCGGCTCGAAGGTCACGGTCGCGCCCTTCTTGGCCTTGGCCACACCCGTGACCTTGGCGCCGAGCTTGAACTCGAAGCCCTGCTTGGTGAGCAGCCGCTGGAACTGCTTCGATACCTCACCGTCCATGCCGCCCAGGATGTTGTCCAGGAACTCAACCACCGTGACCTTGGCGCCGAGCCTCGCCCACACCGAGCCGAGCTCCAGCCCGATGACACCGCCGCCGACCACCACGAGACGCTCCGGCACCTTGGCCAGCGACAGCGCGCCGGTGGAGGACACGATCACCTTTTCGTCGAAATCAACCTTGACGCCCGGAATGCCGGCGACATCCGAGCCCGTGGCGATGACGACATTCCGGGTCTCGATCTCCTCGACCTTGCCGTCCTCGCCGGTCACCGAAACCTTGCCGGCGGAGATCACCTTGCCGGTGCCGCGGAAGGAATCGATCTTGTTCTTCTTGAACAGGAAGGCGACGCCGTTGACGTTTGACGCCACTGTCGTGTCCTTATGCGCCATCATCTTCTTCAGATTGAGCTTCGGCGCCGGTATCTCGACGCCCAGCGTATCGAAGGCATGGCCAGCCTCGGCGAACATCTCTGAGGCGTGGAGCAGCGCCTTCGACGGGATGCAGCCGATGTTGAGGCAGGTGCCGCCGAAGGTGGCGTTCTTCTCGACCACCGCCGTCTTCAGCCCGAGCTGCGCCGCCTTGATGGCACAGACATAGCC
>NZ_RZSB01000655.1:0-3405 GCF_004023285.1 Mesorhizobium sp. M2A.F.Ca.ET.067.02.1.1 | reverse complement strand
GCCTCGTGCTCCTGATCGGCTGCGCCACGGTGGCGCTTTCCGGACTGCATCTGTGGCAATTCTGGACCGCGCTGATCCTGCTCGGGCTTGGCTGGAACTTCGGCTTCATCGGCGCAACGGCCATGGTCGCGGCCAGCTACCGCCCCTCCGAGAAAAGCAAGGTGCAGGGTTTCCACGACTTCGTCCTGTTCGGCTCCGTCGCCTTCTCCTCGCTCATGTCAGGCGCGATCTACAACGCATGGGGCTGGACGATGCTCAACTGGGTCGTCTTCCCGGTCGTCGCGCTTTGCTTTGTCGCGCTCGGCACGTTGAGGATGGTAGGCTCCCGCGAACGCTGAGGAAGGTGCCGAGGCCGTTCCGGCGACAAGTCCGAAACGGCCGGCGTCATGCATCAGGCGGGAGCACCTGCAGCACCCGCGCTATGAACATGTGGAACTCGTCCATGTAATTGCGCAGGAATGTTTCGGTTGACGCCACAGTCACCTCGCCGTCGTCGGTGATCAATCCCGGGGTAAACTGGATATAGGCTTCGGGAGAGTTCATCTGGGGTGCGTTGCAGAAGCTGAGCACGCTGCGCAGGCTCTGCTGGGCGACGGCTGTCGCGATCGCGCCTGGCGAGGTTCCGATGACGGCAGTCGGTTTGCGGGCGAAAGAGTTCTTGCCGTAGGGCCTGCTCGCCCAGTCGATTGCGTTCTTCAGGCCGCCGGGGATCGAGCGGTTATATTCCGGCGTGACGAAAAGCACTGCCTGGACGGACGCGATGGCCTTCTTGAACTCCAGGGCGACCGGCGGAAAGTCGGCATCATAGTCGTAGCTGTAGAGCGGCAGGTCCTTGAAGGGGATTTCCGTCATCTCAAGTTCGGGCGGCGCCAGTTTCACGAGGGCCTTCGCAAGCTTGCGGTTGATGGAGCCCTTGGCAAGGCTGCCGATGAGGTAGCCGACTTTATGCTTGGCCATGACCCACTCCCTGTTTTGGCCGCCGACCCGCCTTTCCCTAATATCCCCCAGAACAGGGCAGGCCGCCAGCCGACCTTAGGTCGGCATAGCCATGGCGGGGTGCGGCCGTGGCCTTCGTCTGGCCGAACAAAATTATTGCGTGTATTCCCCTAGTTATGAAACCGTATGCCCCGACCGGCCGTTGAAGCTGTGCTCATATGCGACCACCGACTGATCGGCTTATAGCAAGGGATTTTCACAATGTTTTCAGCTAGAAAGCTCGCTTTCGCGGCGATGGCGCTTGGTATTGCGACGGCATCGGCGAATGCCCAGGTGGTGGTGTCTTCCAAGATCGACACCGAAGGCGGCGTGCTGAGCAACATCATCCAGCTCGTGCTCAACGCCAACAACATCAAGACCACCGACCGCATCCAGCTCGGCGCGACGCCCGTGGTGCGTAAGGCGATCACCGCTGGCGAGATCGACATCTATCCAGAATATACGGGTAATGCCGCCTTCTTCTTCCAGAAGGCCGACGATCCGGTCTGGAAGGACGCCGCCAAGGGCTACGAGACCGCCAAGAAGCTCGACTACGATGCCAACAAGATCGTGTGGCTGTCGCCGTCGCCGGCCAACAACACCTGGGCGATCGCGCTGCGCAAGGAAGTGGCTGACGAGAACAAGCTCGCCACCTTGTCGGACTTCGGCAAGTATGTCGCCGGCGGCGGCAAGGTGGTGCTCGCGGCTTCCGCCGAGTTCGTGAATTCGGCGGCGGCGCTCCCCGCCTTCCAGACGACCTACGGGTTCATGCTGAAGCCGGACCAGTTGATCACCCTCTCCGGCGGAGACACCGCGGCAACCATCGCTGCCGCCGCCAACCAGACCAACGGCGCCAACGCCGCCATGGTCTATGGCACCGACGGCGGCATCCAGCCCTCCGGCCTCGTCGTGCTCGAGGACGACAAGGGTGTGCAGCCGGTCTACCAGCCGGCACCGATCATCCGCGAAGAGGTCCTTAAGCAGCATCCCGAAATCGAGGCGCTGCTGAAGCCGGTCTTCGCCAAGCTCGATCTCGTCACCCTGCAGGAGCTCAATGGCCGCGTCCAACTGGGTGGCGAGCCTGCCAAGGGCGTGGCGGAGGATTTTCTGAAGAAGAACGGGTTCTTGAAGTGAGGTGAGCTCGGCGCGCCGTGCTGCGGCGCGCCGCCGATTGGGGGGCGATCGTGACCATCCGCTTCGACAAGCTCGGCGTCGTCATTGCCGCGATCGTCGCCTACGCTGCGTTGGCGGCCCCCTTTGCGACGTTCCGCGCCAACCGCATTGTGCCAGGCCAGGCGCGTTCGATCCTCGAAGCGCTGCCGCCCGTGCTTGGCATGGTGCTGCTGGCTATGGTGATCGTCGCCGCCATCGTCGCCTTGCTTAAGACGCCGCTGATCCTCAGGCTGGCGGTCAGCGTCGTCGCGCTGGTCGCGCTATCGGTCCTGATCGGCACCGCCGGCGGTTTCCTGACGCCTGCCGGAAACACCTTTGCCCGCGTCGCGCCCGCCTCCGGTTTCTGGCTGCTGATCTTTGCCTTCACCCTGCTGTTGGCCGATGTGCTGACCAGGCTGAACCTGTCGCCCTGGTCGCGCGTCGGCGTGCTCGTCCTTGCCGCGCTCGCCATTGCCGTGCTGCTCGTCTCGGGAAGCTGGGACACCCTCTCCATCCTCAAGGAATATGCCAGCCGCGCCGACAGTTTCTGGGCCGAGGCTTCCAAGCACGTTAGCCTGGCGCTTGGCTCGCTGGCTGGCGCGGTGATCGTCGGCATACCGCTCGGCATCCTTTGCCATCGCGTCGAGAAGCTGCGGGCGGGGGTGCTGAACGTGCTCAACATCATCCAGACCATTCCCTCCATAGCGCTGTTTGGCCTGCTGATCGCGCCGCTCGGCTGGGTCGCCGTCCACGTGCCGGGGGCCGCCGCGATCGGCATCAGGGGCATCGGCACCGCGCCCGCCTTCGTCGCGCTCTTCCTCTATTCGCTGTTGCCGGTGGTGGCCAACACGGTGGTCGGGCTGGCTGGTGTGCCCCGCGCGGCCAACGACGCCGCGCGCGGCATGGGCATGACCGATCGCCAGCGCCTTTTCGATGTCGAGTTCCCGCTCGCCTTTCCGGTGATCCTGACCGGCATCCGCATCGTGCTGGTGCAGAATATCGGCCTTGCCACCATTGCCGCGCTGATTGGCGGCGGCGGCTTCGGCGTGTTCGTTTTCCAGGGCGTCGGCCAGACCGCGATGGATCTGGTGCTGCTCGGCGCGCTGCCCACCGTGGCATTGGCCTTTGCGGCGGCCATCATCCTCGACGCGGTCATCGAGATGACCGCCACCAAGCGCAGGGTAGTTGAAACGGCATGATCGAGATCGAGGGCATCACCAAGCGCTATGACGAGACGACGGTGGTCGACAATGTTTCGATGGTCATTGAGCCGCGCAC
>NZ_RZSB01000654.1:0-3412 GCF_004023285.1 Mesorhizobium sp. M2A.F.Ca.ET.067.02.1.1 | reverse complement strand
GTCAAGAGCATCAAGCGTGATCAGATGCATATGAAGCCAGCCGATCAACAGCTCCAGGGTTGTGGCGGGCAGGTGCAAGGGGCGAATGCGGCCGTCGTCGGCCATTGGACCGACTTCGATGAAATTATAGTGCTGCATTTCATTGATGAAGGCTGGGCCGTGTTTCGGCTTGCAACTGCATGCTGAACGGTGACGTCGACAAAACGCGCCGCCGTCAGTTCCTTCCGGTAGTCGCTGGGATCCCTGCGGAAATGCAGGGCAAGACAGATATGCGCCATCAGCCAGCGCTGCTGGGTGGCAAAGACCGAGGACGCGCGCGGGTTTCCTTCATAGGCCTGCTGCATCGCCCGGGCCTGTGCCTGGACGGCGGCATTCAGCGCCGGATGACCGACAATGTCTTCGAAGTTCAGCGCCATCCCCCCAGACTCCGCCAAATATCGCAATATGCGGATGCGGATAGCAGTTTTGGCCGGCGCCTGCCAGCGCAACCAGCGGTATTTGTCGGCTGGGTCCGAGAAGCGACC
Source organism: Mesorhizobium sp. M2A.F.Ca.ET.067.02.1.1 (assembly GCF_004023285.1). Taxonomy (NCBI): domain Bacteria; kingdom Pseudomonadati; phylum Pseudomonadota; class Alphaproteobacteria; order Hyphomicrobiales; family Phyllobacteriaceae; genus Mesorhizobium; species Mesorhizobium sp. M2A.F.Ca.ET.067.02.1.1. Next base: position 2,888 of record NZ_RZSB01000654.1, on the reverse strand, counting down.
GTTGCGCCGGTCAGCTCTCGTCCGCCTGGGACAAACTGTCGTCGAAAGCCAGGTCGACTACGGCGAGCTTGGACGTCTGCATGACCATGTATTCGTCGAAGAACTGGCGTGAAACCCACATGACGGAATGACCGCGCTGGCCGACCCAGCCGATGCTGCCAAGCGCCTCGGCATCATTAAGTTTCCGCGCCAGGTGGGTGCGTGACAGCTTCAGCCAGTGCGCGAATTCGCTGACCGAGATGACGCTGGTCGGTATCCTGTGGAGATGAACGTCCTCCGGATCGATACCGGACATCAGCCAGTCCATGACGATGCCGCCATTGTTTAACCAGATAAACAACGAGAAAGTCCGCCCAGGCTCCCGCACGCCCTGGCTGGCCAGCAATCCGTCGGCGATGAGCGGCTGCAGCCTGGACAGCATCCCGGGTCGATCGAGGAAAGTTGTCAGCCGGTTTCCGCCATCTATGCGGTCGAGCGTCCTCAGATGTGCGTGGATCCAGCCGGTGAAGGTTTCGATGGTGCCTTCGGTGACCCGCATGGGGTGGGCGCGGCCGTCACCGCTGGCCGAAATATACTCGGCGATGTTGTAGCGAAGCATCTCCTTGACGAAGGCCTCGGCCGTGTTGCGGCTGGCCAGGGAATAGCGGCGTACGACGTCGATGAACCGCGCCATCGTCATTTCGGTGCGGCGGTCATTGGGATCGCGCCGGAAATGCAAGGCCAGACCGGCGTGACCGAGCAGCCAGCGCTGCTGGGTGGCGAACACAGCAGCCAGCCGCGGGCTTGTTTCGTATATGTGGATGAGCGCGCGCGCCTGCTCCTGGATACAGCGAAGCGCTGCCGGATGATGGGCGATCTCTGCGGCACTCAGCGGCATTTCCTGCGGTACTCCAGGCGATTTTCGAAGAACGGCAAATCAAGATTCCCAGTGTTCACCGGTTGTGTCCAGTTGCCTATTGGAACAACGAACGATCAAGCGACGCGTTTGTTGCTAACTCGTTGCGTCGGTTCGGGAAACCCGTCCCAATAATAGTCCGGCCCGCAGCCCTGCGTTGAATTGGCGGCGTTCTGCCGAGCCATGGGAATGGTCTCCACCATATGTCTCCCGGCCTTGGCCGAGCAGGGGCGCCGGCAGGTGGTCGGCGCCGGCCGATAATCGAAGGTGAACCGAAGTTCTCGTGTGGACTTTGCAGCGAGGAAGCGGCTACCTATCGTGATGCCTTGACGCCATTTGCCGAGGCCGCCCGGGTGAAATGATGCCGAGAACAATCCGGACACTGACCGCCAGCGAAGTGGAAACGCTCGTCGACTGGGCGGCTGGAGAAGGCTGGAACCCGGGCATCGGCGACGCCGCGGCGTTCCAGACAGCCGATCCCGACGGATTCATCGGCGCTTTCGTCGATGGAGAGATGGTGGCCGGCATTTCGGCCGTCGCATACGGCACGGGCTTCGGCTTCATCGGCCTCTATATCTGCCGGCCCGACCGGCGCGGCGAAGGCCATGGCAAGGCGGTCTGGGATGCCGGCATGGCACGCCTCGGCGACCGCATCATCGGTCTCGACGGGGTGGCCGAGCAACGGGCCAACTACCAGCGCATGGGCTTCGTGCCCGTCTACGAGACCGTGCGCTACAGCGGTCGCCCCGCCGGATTGCCGGGGGGAAGCGACATACGGCCAGTGATGGCCGGCGACATGGCCGGGATACTCGCCTATGATCGCCAGCGTTTCCCGGCGCCGCGGGAAGCCTTCCTCCGGGAGTGGCTGCGGCAGCCCCGGATTGCGCTGCTCTGTGGCGGATCGGCCGGCATTGCCGGCTATGGCGTGGCCCGCCGATGCCGGGAAGGCTTCAAGGTCGGACCCCTGTTTGCCGACAGGACGGACCTTGCCCTGGCATTGCTGGCGGACCTTGTGGGCAGGATCGGCAACGATACATTGCATATCGACGTGCCGGCCAGCCAGGTTCAATTCACCGCCATGCTTCAGGCCGCCGGCTTGGTCCCGGGCTTTGCGACGACACGCATGTACAAGGGCGGCAAACCCGGTAACGCCCCCTCTACAGTTTTCGGCATCACGACGCTCGAGCTGGGATGATCGGGGGCCGGCGAAGCCGCTGAGGTCATTGTTTTGCCTCGCTGTCCATGCGACAGGGCCCCATGACATGATCTAGGGACATTGTGTGCCTTGCCGGGCGCTGCGTGGCGTGGAGGTTGTCAAATGGCTGGCAGGACGGTTCTGATCGCCGGTGGCGCCGGGGGCATGGGGCTTGCGACCGGACTGCGCCTCGCGGCCGACGGTGAGCGGATCGCGCTCGCCGACCTTCCCGGTCCCAAGCTCGACGCAGCCGTGGCCAAGATTGTCGCGACCGGGGCGGATGCGGTGGGTTTGCCGCTCGACATCCGCTCCGTCGCTGCCTGCCGCGACGTGGTGGCCAAGGCCAGGAACTGGGGCGGCGGCATGGACATCCTGGTCAACGCCGCCGGCGTCTGGCTCGAGGGGCCGGCGAGCGGGGTCGAGGAAGATCAGTGGGACCTTGTGCTGGACGTCAATCTCAAGGGAGCGTTCTTCCTGATCTCGGCGGCTGTCCCGCATCTGGCGGCGGCGCAAGGCGTGATCGTCAACATTGCGTCCGACGCCGGGCTCGTCGGCAACAATGGGGCGGCCGTCTATTGCGCCTCGAAGGGCGGGCTGGTTCTGCTGACCAAGGCACTCGCGCTGGAACTCGCCCCGCGAGGCATCAGGGTCAACGCCGTTTGCCCCGGCGATACGGCAACGCCGATGATCGAATATCAGGCCAGGACCTATGGCGGGGACGATCCCGACGGCTACAAGCGCCGGCTTCTCGGGCACTATCCGCAAGGGGGCAAAGCAAGGTTCATTCAGGTGGAAGAG
>NZ_RZSB01000653.1:0-3420 GCF_004023285.1 Mesorhizobium sp. M2A.F.Ca.ET.067.02.1.1 | reverse complement strand
CCACCGGCGCCGGGCTTTCCTGGAAATTGTCCGGCGGCAAATGATGCTGCTCGGTCGTCACGAAGGTCTCGAAATAGTGCCAGGTGCGGCGCGCGAAGGTGCGCAGCACCTGGATGTCGGCGCTCGAGATGCGCAGCCTGTCCTCGGTCTCGGCCGAGCGGCTGATCCAGCAGGCGACGGCCGGCGAAGCGATCCAGAAGATGGCGAAGAAGAAGGCGACGAAGGCGCCTGTGGAATCGGCCAGCACCGGAATAGCCAGGCCGACGACTCCGATGATCACCGCGCCATACATCATGCCGTAATAGGCGCCGAGATCGTTGCCGCCCTTGGCGGCCTGCGAGGCGGTGCGCCATTCGAGCAGGTTCTGCCGGCTGACGAAGAGGCGGTAGATGGTGCGAATGATGGCGTCGCCCATCATCCAGGCGAGATGCGCCATCAAGAGCACCTTCAGCGCCACCAGCGCCGTGCCGAAGACGGTGTCGCGCGCAAGCGCCGAGAAATGGCCGCGCGGCGTCTGGTCGCCGCTCTTGGGCAGGATCCCGTTCACGATGTCGAAGGTAGGCGCCATGAACAGGCTGAGGATCATAAGCGCCTGCCACTGCGCCGCCTGGGTGAAGGGCAGCAGCGTCCAGCCGGCGACGCAGGCCATGACCCAGAAGATCGGGGTGACCGAGCGGCGCAGATTGTCGACCATCTTCCAGCGCGACAGCGCCGGCACGCCGGAGCGCGGGTCGAAAATGTAGCCGAGCAGCTGCCAGTCGCCGCGCGCCCAGCGGTGATGGCGCGAGGCGTCGACGGAGTAGCGGGTGGGATAGTCCTCGACCAGCTCGACGTCGGTGACCAAAGCGGCGCGCGAGAGCGCGCCTTCGAGCAGGTCGTGGCTGAGGATGGTGTTTTCGTCGATGCGGTTCTTCAGCGCCGCCTCGAAGGCGTCGACATGATAGAGGCCCTTGCCGGTGAAGGAACCGTCGCCGAAGACGTCCTGGTAGACGTCGGAGACGGCGAAGACATAGGGGTCGAGGCCGCGATTGGCCGAGAAGACGCGCTGGAAGAAGGAGGCATCGTCGCCGCTGGTCAGCGAGGCGGTGATGCGCGGCTGCAGGATCGTGTAGCCCGCGGTGACGACGCGCTTGACTGGGTCGAAATGCGGGCGGTTCAGCGGATGGGCGAGCTTGCCGACCAAGCTCGAAACCGCATCGCGCGTGGTGCGCGTGTCGGCGTCGAGCGTCATCACATAGACGACCTTTTCCGGCAGCGGCACGTCGAGCGGCAGGAAGGTGGTGTCGCTGTCGCCACGCAGGAGAAGGTTCAGCTCATGCAGCTTGCCGCGCTTGCGCTCCCAGCCCATCCAGCAGCCCTGCGCCTGGTTGTAGAGCCGGCGGCGATGCAAGAGGTAGAAGCGCGGCGAGCCTTCCGACGGATAGCGGGCGTTGAGCCTGGCGATCTCGTCGCGGGCATATTGCAGGATCTCGATGTCGGCGGCGTCGATCTCGGTCTTGGAATCCGGCCAGTCGGACAACAGGGCGAAATGGATCTCTTCGGCCGTGTTGGCGAGGTGGTGCACCTCGATGTTGCGGATGTTTTCCTCGACGTCGTCGCGCGAGCCGATCAGCGAGGGCACCACGACCAGCGTGCGCGCCTCGGCCGGGATGCCGTGCTTGTTGTAGTCGTAGCCGACAAGCCGGGTGGGTTTGAGGAACAGCGCCACGACGGTGTTGAAGAAGGCCAGCGCGCCTTCGCTTGCCGGCACTGCGAACAGCGCCAGCATCAGCGTGATCGATTCCACCGACAGGCCGAGATTGGCGAGCGCCCTGCCCGACAGCACCAACAGCAGCGCCGTCAGAAGGAAAACCGGGCTGACGATGCCCATCCAGCCGGCGCTGGCAAAGGCACGCTTGAAGGTCACATAGAAAGGCGGCCGGTAGCCGATCGCCTTTTCCAGCTCCTGACGGCGCGGCCCGACCAGGAAGAACCCGACATCGGTGTGCACGTCCGGATCCGCTGTCTCCGGCACGCCGGATGCATTGGTGACGCCGGGCGTGTGGCCGGCAAGCTCGATCGCCTTTTCGGCCACCCGATATTCGGACAGCTCGGAGCGCCGCGCCAGTTGCTCGATCGCGGTGCGGTACTGGTCGCGCGAGAAGAAATCGAGGTCGGCGAAATCGGTCTTCTCACGCAACAGCGTGTCGATGCGGCTGACGCCTTCGAACCAGACCGTCCAGTCGACGTCGTTGATGAGGCGCAGGCCGCGGATGATGTTGCCGGTGGTGACATTGCCGCTGGAAAGCGTCTGATGCTCGGAGATGATGATCTCCTCGGCGTCGGAGCCGGTCTTTTCCAGCTCTCCCTCCAGCCATTCCAGCGCCCGGCCGGCGTTCTGCGACCCGTCGCGCAGGCGGTAGAGCAACTGGGTGGCAAACGTGGTGTCCTGCGCATGCGCGCTGTAGTTGGACAGGATCCTGGTGCGGTCGGCATTGTCGTCGGTCGCGAGAACCCGGTCGGCAACCTCGTTGGCGATGTGTCGCATCTGCCTGGTGCGGTCGACGCGCACGGCGATGCGACGCAGGTTCTCGATCAGCACGAAGCGCAGTAGCGAGGGCAGCGCCCAGAGCTCGCCGATCTTCATCGGCTCGACCGACTGGAAGCCCTCGACAATGGCCTTGAACATGTTGGCCGAGACCGAGCTGTCGGAATGCTCGACATAGCTCCAGGCAACGACGAAAGCGCGCGGCAGCACCGTCCCGTCGCCGAGCGTGAGCGTCGGCAGCTGCCGATAGAAGCGGCGCGGCAGGTCACGCTTCACCTGGAAGATGGTCTCCTCGACCAAATAGTTGTTGTCGAGCAGCCATTGCGCGGCCGGCGTGATGGTCTCGCCCTTGGCCTGGGCGGCATTGGTCGAACGGTAGACTTCGAGGATCTTCTTGGCGCTGTCGCGGATGCGGGCCTGGAACTCGAACGGGGCGAGGCCGAACAGGTCCTTGACCTCGCCCTTGGCTAAAGCGACGCCCAAGGCGCGCAGCCGGTCCTCAGGGAGGAAATTGGAGCGTATCGGCGCTTCCGTCACCAACGGGAAGCCGGCGCTTGTCTGTTCGATCTTGTTGGGATTGGTCTGAATGTTCATTGAAAATTCCGTAAGCGGGGGCGCAATGCGGCGTCACCGCCACGGCAATGGCCCTAAAACCGGTTCAATTGCAATTGGTTGCATGTCAACTTAGGCCGAAAGTTCGTTTTCCGCACCACCCAGGGCGTCATCTCTCAGCAACGCGGTGGACGAGCGCCCCACGCTCCCCGTCCCGTATCTGATCGAGGCAAGGAATCCGGCTTTTTCGTGATGCGGGCAAGAGCTTACGCCAATTTTCGCCGGCGTCGCGATCATGTTTGGCAACAGCCGTTAATGGTTGGCGGCAAGGCGATCGAGCG